>JAYTAU010000337.1:0-10089 GCA_043737375.1 Planctomycetia bacterium | reverse complement strand
CGCTCGCGTGATGGGCACGTGCGGCGACTCGAACACGAACTGCGCACTCTCCAGGTGTCGCGGTGAGTGTTCGCCGCGATAGCTTTCGCGCACGAATTCCCACGGCGGCGTATTACTTGGTAGGGGCGTCTGGCGCGGCATTACTTTCACTTTGCTAATAGCCGTGACCAACAGTCGCTGGTGGCCTTCTTGAACCGTGAAAAAATTCACCTGATTGCCAAAATAATCGAGCGAACGATCCAGCGAAGTCGGGTTAGGACGAACACTCAGACGATGCGTCAAGCAGATCTGATGCGAATGCTCGCGCGGCGTCAAATGCACCTCGTTATGACAAATCGGCACCGTATCGGTATATGAATAGGCCGTCGTGTGGGCGATTTTATAACGCATCGGTCGAGTGCGGAGTGGGAAGTACGGAGTGCGGAGTCGAAGTGGTGCTTCAAACTAATTGATGCTTAGCGGTGCGGCCAACGGCCCACCTTTTTGAGTCAGGACGGAACGAACTACGATCAAAGCGAAATTGATGTGCGATATTGTTGATGGTGTCACTGAAAATCCGTCGCCAAACTCTTCACTTCTCACTCCGCACTCGATCACATCCCACCGCCGGGGCGAATTTCGGCCATTTGCCGCGACGGGCCGGCATGGACCAGGTATTTGTGCGTCACACCATCGGACAGGTTGCGCAGTTGAATCGATAAACGACTGATCAACCGTTCGAGATGCTTGCGGCTTCGATCTTTGTCTTGCTCACACAATAAATCGATGTCGGCCAGGCGCAGACCGGCGAGCGCCGACATGATGGTCCGTTGCTCGGTACTTAGCGTCGGCTCGTCCTTATCGCGAGGCAAGCTCTCGACATGTTGCGAAAGCGCCGAGAGTTGATAAGCGATCGACCGCGGATTCGATTCGTCGGTCAGCAGCAAATCCAGCACAGGCCGCACTTGCAGCGTGGTGAGATAACGGCTGCGATAGGTCATCGAACTGTCGCCGATTTCGAGCAGCGCCTCGAGCACGGTGGTTTCGTCCGACGTCGCGTTTACCAACGTACTACCTAACAGGCTTAAAGAGTGCAGTGCCCGCTCCAACCGCCGGCCCATGTCCAGAAATCGCCAGCCTGGCCCGCGCGTCATGCTTTCGGTACCAAGTCCGCTGAAAGCCGACAAGCTAATGATCATTTGGTTCAACATCGACAGCACTTCGCTGAGCTGAATTACATCCAACGAATGTGTGGGACCGAACTCTTGGCCCAGGCGATTCAAAATTCGCCAACTGTCAATCGAAATCCGATCGCGCACGATCGATGCCACCTGATGCACGCTATCGAGCGTGTTGCGTAGGCTTCCGCCGCGCGTCGCATCGTAAATGAATGCCAATAGCTCTTGCTCCAACAACGGGATTCGCCGCCCGTCGCGATGAATCACGAAGTCAGGGCGAATCTGTCCCTGATCCGACAATGCGTGCAGCAACACCGACAATTCGGGCAAGCTTCCCGGCTGCAATTCGCTGGTCACACGTGAAACAACGCTGCGTAGTAGTCGCACCGATCCTTCGGCCCGCTCGACGTGTCGACCAAGCCAATACAGATTGTCGGCAACGCGACTGGGCAGATCATGTCCGCTACGCCGTAATGCGATTTGTTGCCCCGATGGATGCAGCAAACTGACGGGTGACACCGGCCCGTCGCTGAGTACCCAAACATCCTTACTGCCTTGCCCGCTGAGGGTCGATTCTCCCAATAAATACGGCGATTGCGAAACGCGAGTCAATGCGCCGGGCATGACTTGATAACTATCGCCCGATGACACCAAGAATGTTCGTAGCGCCATGCGCCAAGGTTGCAAACCGTTGGCTGTCCAAACCGGCGTGCTGGAGCGAGAAAGCATTTCTTGCGCGACGTACTCGCGCGGCGCGCGTTTGATGCGCTCGACCAAACCGGCGCGCTCGCTCGCGGTCAACTGCTCGGCAAATATCGGCTTCGAGGCGCGCGGCAAAAACGCCGGTTTAATGACGACCTGGTCCAAATGCTCGATGACATAACGTAGCGAATCAGGATCGCCGCACCACCAAGTTCGCACGCTGGGCAACAACAAATCTTCGTTCAACAATCGTCGAGCGAGATGCGGCAAAAACGCCATGAAAGCCGGCGCTTCCATCAGATTGCTGCCCAATGGATTGGCGATGGCCACATTTCCCGCGCGCGCCGCCTGCGTCAGCCCCGGAATGCCAAACGCCGAATCCGCCGTCAATTCCAACGGGTCACAATCTTCATCGAACAATCGCCGCAAAATCACATCGACCGGAATCAGCCCCCCTAGCGTCTTTAAGTACACGCGACTGTCGCGGACGGTCAAGTCGCCCCCTTCGACCAGTGTGTAGCCCAAGTAGCGCGCCAAATAAGCATCTTCGAAGTATGCCGGATTTTTCGGGCCGGGGCTAAGCAACACGATCCGCGGATTCTCGGATTGCCGCGGGGAAAGTCCGCGCAGGGCTTCTCGCACGCTCAAGAAGAACGGTGCCAGTCGCTGCACTTCGATCGCATTGAAAATATTCGGCAACATCCGTGAAATGACGATTCGATTCTCGACCGCGTAGCCGGCGCCCGACGGCGCTTGGGTACGATCGGCCAGCACCGACCAATTACCGTCGGGCGATCTCGCCAAATGCGCCGCATACAGATGCAAGTAACAATTCTTGGCCACGATCAAACCATGACACGGTCGCAAGAACCCCGGATGCGCATAAATCAATTCGAGCGGAATCTGTCCCTCGGACAAAAGCTGCTGCGGCCCGTAAATGTCGGCCAGAATCAGATTGAGCAACCTTGCCCGTTGAATCAGCGCCGCCGACAGGGTCGTCCACTCGGCTGCCGGCATCAGCACGGGAAACGCATCGAGCTCCCAAGGGCGATCGAGTCCCTCGGGGTCGCCGTGTGCGTTGTAAGTGACGCCGTTTTCGCGCAGCAAACGGCGAGCTTGTTCCCAGCGACGGGTTAACTCTTCGCGACCGAGCGAAGTGATTTGATCGACAAACTTTCGCCAATGCGGACGAACGACCCCCGGTTCTAGGAAAAGTTCGTCGAAAACACCTGCGGGCGGTGCGTACCCGCCCAATAGTTCTTCATCAACAGTCGGTCCGGCGGAGGACGGCAGTGCCAGACTCATGCAGTTACAACTTGGAAGGAGAAAGTGTGTGTCGGCGAGTATCGACCAACGGCCTTACATTAACTTAGCGAATCGACCGCCGATCTCAATGCAAGTTTGGGGAGATATGTTTTGTTACGGTCGGGGGTGCTATGCCCACTGCCTTGAGCGGGCATGAACTTGTGTGAAATTCAAAACGCGGTTCGATGTACCCGCTCATGCACATGCCCACGCAAAGCCGTGGGCATGGCACCCACTGTCCGACGGCGTAACAAATTGCACCCTACACCCTCCGTAAATCCAATGTCATTGGATAACAGGCATGGCATTCGAGCGGGGGAACTTCGACCGGCCCGCCGCGATGCCCGAGCTTGAAAAAGCGAGTCGCGCGACGGCTCTCGGCTGCGTTGGCATTGACTGGGAACGTGTCATAGCCGCGCCCGCCGGGATGGGCGACATGCCACTGACAACCGCCGATCGACCGCTTTGACCACTGGTCGATCAAATCGAACGTCAGCGGAGTATGCACGCCGATGGTCGGATGCAAACAATGCGGCGGCTGCCAAGCGCGGTAACGCACGCCGGCGACAAATTCCCCTTCAGTCCCGGTAGAATGCAACGGAACGCGATGCCCGTTGACGGTCACCCCATGACGCGAATCGGTCATGCCGCGGATGAGTACTTGCAGCCGCTCGACCGACGTATCGACATAACGTGCCGTTCCGCCAGGGCCGGGTTCTTCGCCCAACACGTTCCAAGGCTCCAGCGCACTGCGCAATTCAATCTGCACGCCGTCGTACGTCACTTCACCCAGTACCGGAAAGCGAAACTCGATATGCGGAGCAAACCATTCGGCTTTGATCGGATAGCCGCCGCGTTGTAAGTCTTCCACAATGTCGCCCAGATCGCGCTGGACAAAGTGCGGCAGCATAAACCGATCGTGCAGCGAGGTTCCCCAACGAACCAATGGGTGCGAATACGGCTGATTCCAAAAGTGTACCACTAGAGCACGCAACAACAACTGTTGCGTAAGGCTCATCCGTTCGTGCGGCGGCATCTCGAATGCCCGCATTTCTAGTAAGCCTAAACGGCCCGACGGAGAGTCCGGCGAATAAAGTTTGTCGATGCAAAACTCGGCCCGATGCGTATTGCCTGTCAGATCGGTGAGCAAATTGCGAAACACGCGATCAACCAGCCACGGCGGCGTGTTGCCGTGATCGGGGATTTGCTTGAAGGCCAATTCAAGCTCGTAAAGACTCTCGTGCCGCGCTTCGTCGACGCGAGGTGACTGGCTGGTCGGGCCGATGAACATGCCCGAGAACAGGTACGACAGCGACGGGTGGTTGTTCCAATAGCCCAGTAAGCTGCGCAGCAAATCGGGTCGTCGCAGAAACGGGCTTTCGGACGGCGTGGGCCCGCCGAGTACGATGTGATTGCCCCCGCCGGTGCCTGTATGCTTACCGTCGAGCATGAACTTTTCTGTCCCCAGCCGCGTCGTGCGAGCATCTTCGTACAGGCCCGTCGTGTTCTTGACAAGCTCGTCCCAACTATGGGCCGGCTGCAAATTAACTTCGATCACGCCCGGGTCCGGCGTGACCTTGAGATAATTGACACGATGATCGTGCGGCGGCGAGTAGCCTTCGAGCACGACCGGCATCTCGAGCTCGACCGCGGTTAGTTCAATCGTTGCTACCAAGTCCAAAAAATCTTCGATGTTTCGCGCCGGCGGCAGGAAGATATGCAACCGGCCGTTGCGGGCTTCAACGCATAGCGCCGTACGCACGACCGATTTCATCGACTGACCGAGCTGCAGTGCGGAATCCGGGGCCGGCAGTGCGAGGGCTTTGTGCTGAGCGGTTTCTATTCGCTCGAGAGCGGCGATGCCCGTTACCACGCCTGCACTGCCCATCGCGCGGTGCGTGGCAACACCGCCGTTGCTCCAAATTGGCGATGTGCCTAGTCGGCCTACGTCGAATTGATTGTCGAATCTGGGCTGATTGCGGTGGTTTTGATCGAGGTCATGCGCGCGACTCGCACCATTGCTGTCTGAATAGCGGCCGTTGGTCACCACCAATTGCGCCGGCAGCCGGTTGCGCGGCGGCAATGGTCCGACCGGTTCGGTCAGGTCGAGCGGCAATATCGGGTCTAGATCTTCCTTAGTTGACCAGGGCAACGATTCCAATGGCAGACGAAACCCCATCGGCGAATCGCCCGGGTTGAGGTACATGTACTGGCGGCGGAAGGTCCATGGGCCGGTGATCCAACGGCGGCCCTCGGCTTCGAGTTGACGATCGAGCGGCAATGCATAACCCACAACGCTGCACAGCCCCTGCTCGAACACCTTGGCAAGCCGAGCCCGCTCGAAGGGGTCGTCGAGGTTCGATTTCATGGGATCAACATTTGCAGGCAAACATCGCTCGCGCAGCATGTAAACCCAAGGATCTTCGAAGCCGGCAACCGCGCTATCGCCCGGCAACTGCAATCGCGCGCAGAGTGCGGCAATGAAGCGTTTGGCGTCGGCGCGATCGTGTTTGTAGTCGATGCGCTCGTCGGCTAAAAGTTCAGGGTCGCGCCAAATCGGTTCGCCGTCGCGACGCCAGTAGCAACCCAAGGCCCAGCGCGGCAGTTGTTCGCCTGGATACCATTTGCCTTGACCGAAGTGCAACAGCCCGCCGCTGCCGAATCTCTCTCGCAGTTTGCGAATCAGCTCGCCTGCCAGCGCGCGTTTGTTCGGGCCGTCGGCCGTAGTATTCCATTCGTCGCCGTCCATGTCGTCGATCGAGACAAACGTCGGCTCGCCTCCCATCGTCAAACGCACCGCGCCGGATTCCAAGTCGGCGTCGATTTTATGGCCCAGCGATTCAATCTGTTGCCATTGATCGTCGGAGTACGGTTTTGTGACGCGGGGGTCTTCGTGAATTCGCGTGACCGACATCACGACGTTAAACTCGGCTTCAGCCGGTTCGGTGGCACCGATAATGGCGGCAGCGCCGGCGGGCACGGGACTACATGCCAGTGGAATATGTCCTTCGCCTGCCAGCAGACCCGAGGTCGAATCGAGCCCGACCCAACCGGCACCGGGCAAGTAAACTTCAGTCCAGGCGTGCAGGTCGGTAAAGTCTTGTTTAGGGCCGCTGGGACCATCGAGCGATTTGACATCGGCGGCCAATTGAATGAGATAGCCTGATACAAATCGCGCGGCCAGTCCCAAATTGCGTAAGGCTTGCACCATCAGCCAGGCCGAATCGCGACACGAGCCGCTGCGCAGATTGAGCGTTTGTTCCGGCGTTTGTACTCCGCTTTCCAGGCGAATGGTGTAGCCGATCTCTTTTTGTAAGCGTTGATTGAGCGCGACCAGAAAATCGTTGGTGCGGACTTTCTTGCGATCAATCGTCGCCAGAAACTCGGCCAATTTCGGTCCCAACGGCTCAGTCTCTAAAAACGGCTTGAGTTCGAGGGCCAACGCAGGTTCATAGCTAAACGGATAATGTTCGGCGTTTGGCTCGAGAAAAAAATCGAATGGATTGATGACCGTCAGATCGGCCACCAAATTGACTTCGATACTCAACAACCGCGCGCGCTCGTTGAACACCAATCGGCCCAGATAATTTCCCTGCGGATCCTGTTGCCAGTTCAGAAAGTGATCGGGCGGGTCGATCTTGAGCGAGTAGCTGACGATCGGGGTACGACAGTGCGGTGCCGGTCGCAGGCGCACCAAGTGCGGATGCAAAATGATCGGTCGTTCATACTGATACGTGGTCCGATGGTGCAAAGCAACTCGAATCGCCATAAAGCAGTCTCAATACTTTCGCTAGCTAGAAATTCGGGATTAATCCGAGGTTTGCTTTTGCCATTGCGACTGACCGGAACCGGCGTTGCATGATCCAGGAACGATCGACGGCATCGGTCGCGCGGTTAAAAATGTCTCCGCAACTGCTTCTCCGACCGCGTTAATCTTAGTTTGAAAACGGTCGATAAATTCGTGCAAACCCCCTTCGATGATTTCATTGATATGTGCGTAATCGAACTCGGACCGTAACCGACCTAGCTTCTGTTCGGCTACGTTGCGGAATGTGCCGATTGCACTGCCTGTGATGGCCAATAACGAGTCTTCGGCTTTCATCAAGCAAAACCGCACCGCCCGCGGAAACTCGCGATCGAGAATCAAAAACTCCGCCACATTGGCCGGCGTGATTCGACCGAACGACTTGCGATACATCTCCAATGCACTGGCGCTTTTAAGCAATGCGGCCCATTGAATGGTATCGACCGGGGTGCCGACTTCAGCGGCCGATGGCAATAACAAGTAGTACTTCACATCTAAAATGCGCGATGTCTTATCGGCGCGTTCCAGCAGACGACCCAACCGGGCAAAATGCCAGGCCTCGCCGTGCGACATCGTGGCGTCGCGAACCCCTTGCAGCAGATGGCTGGTCAATTTGACGTGCGAAAAAAACTCGAGCGGCGACTCGATAGCTGCATGACTGCCGGCGGCAGCGCGAACCATCAAGTAGAACTTGTTCAGCTCTTCCCACATGCTCGACGAAATCATCTCGCGCACCGTGCGGGCATTCTCGCGCGCACTGCGCAAGCACGACAATATGGAGTTGGGATTATTCTCGTCGAACGTCAGAAATTCGATCACCGATTTCTCATCGGGTTCGCCGTAGCGATCGGAATAGCGTTCGTGATCGCCGGTTGTATAGACCAGCGGCGCCCATTGATCGGCCATGTCGCTGCCCAGGTCGAGCGACAAATTCAGATTGACTTCGATAAATCGCGCGACGTTCTCGGCCCGCTCGATGTAACGGCTCATCCAGAAAATCGAATCCGCCACTCGACTGAGCATGATGGCTTGGTTTGTCCGTGCTTAGCACAAAGGTGCGTAATAATTCAGCCCAGGGCAACGCCCTGGGTCAAGTTGGCGCAATGACTTTAGCCCTGAAAGGGCGACACAATCTCGTCGATTCACTGAAACGCCCCAACAAAACTCGTCTTTATTCGACGTGCTAGCGAGGAAATGAATGACTATTGTAGTCTGTCCTCGCTGACGCGTCGGGTTAGGATAGGGGCTTTGCGCTTTCGAGTGTGGGAACGAGAAATCACCGCTGCTCTTTATTCCATATCCCCTTCAAACCCTCACCCGCTCGTTTCACTCGCACCCCCTCTCGGTGGGAGAGGGTTATAAACTCGGATCTTTTACCTTAGGACCGACCGAAAAATAACATCCCGATTTCAAATCTGCTAGCACGCCGAATTATGTGCCGCCTTGCATAAAAACCCGGAAGTTATATTTCGACCGGTCCTTAACTCTTCACCACCCAGGTATCTTTGCTGCCGCCCCCTTGCGAAGAGTTGACGACCAGCGAGCCTTTTTTGAGGGCCACACGCGTCAGCCCGCCGGGCAAAACATAAATTTCTTTACCGTATAATATGTATGGTCGCAAATCGACGTGCCGCCCTTCCAATCGATCGTTGACAATGGTGGGCACTCGCGACAGTGCGAGCATCGGCTGAGCGATATAATTACGCGGGTTCGCTCGAATTAGATCTTTATACCGCGCGTGTTCAGCCGTCGTCGCTTTGGGCCCCAACAGAATTCCGTATCCGCCCGATTCGTTCGTCGGTTTGATCACCAGCTCGGCGATATTCTCGATCACATAATCGCATTGCTTGGAATCGCCGCAAACAAACGAAGGCACGTTGGGCAGAATAATGTCTTCGCCCAAGTAATACTTAATGATTTGCGGCACATAAGCGTAGACTGCCTTATCATCGGCAATGCCGGTGCCGGGCGCGTTGGCCAAGGCCACGTTGCCGGCGCGATAGGCATCCATGATGCCGGGAACGCCCAGGGTGCTGTCGGGGCGAAATGTCAACGGATCGAGAAAGTCGTCGTCGATCCGCCGATAAATCACATCGACGCGCTCCAGGCCCGTCGTGGTTCGCATGTAGACAAACCCATTATCGACGATCAGATCGGAGCCTTGAACCAACTCGACGCCCATCTGTTGTGCCAGAAAACAATGCTCGAAATAGGCCGAGTTGTAAACGCCCGGCGTAAGCACGACCACGGTCGGATCGCGCACTCCATCCGGCGCAATATATTGCAGCATTTCGAGCAGTTTTTCAGGATAGTTCTCGACCGGCGAAATACGGAGTCCGTTGAATATCTGCGGAAACGTGCGTTTCATCACCTCGCGATTTTCGAGTACGTATGAAACACCTGACGGGCATCGCAAATTATCTTCTAGCACATAAATTTGCCCGTCGCCGTCGCGCACCAAGTCGGTCCCGGTGATATGACACCAAATCCCCTTCGGCGGTTGCAAACCCGCACATTTGTCGAGGAAGCACTTGCCCGAGTTGATCAGCCACTCGGGCACCACGCCGTCTTTGATGATTTTGCGATCGTTGTAGCAATCGTGAATAAATGCGTTCAGGGCATAAATGCGTTGTTTCAGGCCCCGTTCGACGATGTTCCATTCGTCCGAGTCGATAATTCGCGGCACGATGTCGAACGGCCAAATTTTTTCGGTTCCAGCTTCATGACCATACACATTGAACGTGATGCCCATGTTCAAAAAAGCCAGGTCGGCGGATTTCTGCCGACGTTGCAACTCGCCGGTAGAAAGTGCGGCCAGCCGTCGGGCCAGCACTTCGGCTCGAGGGCGCGGAGAACCGTCGACCTCGAACATCTCATCGTAGAAACCTTCGGTGTCGTAGACATCGACCTGCATCGTCAACGAACTCTCTATGCTAGTGGTCGTCGCTGTTGACAAGTTAGTGTGTTCGACCGTGCTATTGGTAACAAGATCGTTGACTGTAGCCGTTGTTTTCTCGCTGTTGATTCTCGCTTTAACTGTCGTCACGCCGAGAGACGTTTTTCCACCGTGCACCGTTCCGTTTGTCGAACCGATAGTAGGCATTACCGACGCGGGCGAGG
>JAYTAU010000336.1:0-4114 GCA_043737375.1 Planctomycetia bacterium | reverse complement strand
GAAGACGACGGTGTGTTACTTCGATTGCCGCGCGAAGTCAACGATTGCGCGAAACTTGTGTGCCTCGCTTAGCGGCTGATTGGTGTACTCTCGCGTACCCCACGATCCCCATTTGCTGGGCTTAGCTACATTGCTAAAGACCATGAACAGCCCGCCACCATCGGCTTGCCAATGTTTCAAATGCGCGAGATAGATGTCGTACATCCGAGGGCTACGATTGGCGGCAATTAGCAGTTTGGTGAGCTCGTCGTTCCCTTCGGCACCTCCATGACCAACCAGATGCTGGCCACCTTCATAGGCGACCAGCTGTAGCTTATGCTTTTTGGCGAGTTCGGCCTGTTTGCGGACTACCTCGCGGTTGGGTCCGTTAACTTCTTGGGCGAGCTGGTCGAGCAATTGATCTACCGATATTTTCAGACTGTTTTCCAAATGTTTGGGGTCGCCGAATTGGTGACCAAAATAAGGCGCGATGGCCAAGGCATCGCATTGTTGGTTTGCATCGCGCCAAGCTAACACCTGTTCACTGGCCCAGGTATTAACCGAGTGCGAACCCATGACACGAACCAGTCGCCGGCGACCGCCGAACTCTTGTTCCCAGAGCTTGAAGATCTCGACTGAACGTTGTGAGTAAAATCGCAACTGAGCTTGATAAGCATTGTCGCTGAGCTTCAGCTCCTTGCCCCGTGTCGCGGCAAAATGCGCTTGCTTGAAACCAAAGTTCCAAACCTCGTTCGAGTACTCGATGTACACTCGCAGTTTGGGATCGAGCTTCTCCCGGACTAATTTGGCGAATTGGCGTACGAATTCGTCATCGCATAAATGCGGCAGGCAAAACCAGGGATCGGCCTGTAATGTATTAGCTGCATCGATCATCAACTCGATCGGTGCGCCGGCAGCAGTCGAATAGCGTGCATCCCCCGGCTTGGCGCGGTCGGACCACTTGACGACGGGGCTGTCGTTCGTTCTCTGCCAATCCATGAACCGCACCGCACCGAACGGTCGCAAAGTTTCAATAAATTGCGGTTCGAATTTCGACTTGGCGGCTTCTGTGCCGGGCATCCAGACGTGAATATCACGAACGGGGTCGCTGGGGTCGCTTTTTAAAATTTCGAGTTGCAGTCCGCCGTCGGCAGGTTGCACATCGACCTCGATTCGTCCGGGTAACTCGCTAATTGCTTTCTTGACGGCGTACTTCTTGAGTTGAACGTCTCCCCGACCCTGATACGTGACAACATACTTGCCGGCCGGATAATGGGGACCAAACTCCCGTAGCATGAGCGTGGCTACCGCTTGCCCATCGGCCAAAATCGGATACCCGTCGGACGAGGTTTTGACGTCAAATTTTCCGCTCGCAGGAAACCAGTCCCGCGACAGCTTGAACACATCGACCAACGGCTGCTCCGGACTCCAATCGGCCATACCGTTGAGATTCATGCCAATGGTTGGGCGATTCGGAAATTCGTCGGCCGCAAATGCGATATTGGAAGTCAGCGAGCCGCCAATCAGTAACACAGCACCAAGGAAAGCATTGCAACCCAATAAGCTAAGAAACGTGCCGAGGAACATTCGCATGCGGTGACCTGGTAAATATGGCAGGGAGGATCGAACCCGATGGCATCGATCATAGTCCGCCTGCCATAAATTGCCACCCGCTGACCGCCGGGGTAAAAAAAACCGCCGAGATCAAACTCTCGGCGGTCGTCGAATGTCGAATTTTGAGTTAACCTGAATACAAGCGTTATTCGCTTTAGACTTCACTCCGGAAACAGTTTCGTCGACAGATACCGCTCGCCCAAGTCCGGCAGCACCACAACGACCAGCTTACCGGCGTTCTCGGGCCGGCGAGCGATCTTGATGGCAGCCCAAGCGGCAGCTCCGCAACTGATTCCGCACATCAGTCCTTCGAGTTTGGCCAACTGGCGGGCAGTCTCCATAGCATCTTCGTCTTGAACCAAAATCACTTCGTCGATCACGTCGACGTTCAACACGTCGGGTATGAAACCCGCGCCAATACCCTGTATGGTATGTCGCCCAGGCTTGAGTTCCTCGCCGGCCTTGCGCTGGGTGATGACAGGGCTATTGGTGGGCTCGACGGCGATCATTTTCAGGCCCGGCTTGCGCTGCTTCAGCACTTCGCCCACGCCGGTGATCGTGCCGCCGGTGCCGACGCCGCTCACGATAAAGTCGACCTTACCGTCGGTATCGCGCCAAATTTCTTCGGCCGTTGTTTTGCGATGCACCTCGGGATTAGCAGGATTCTTGAACTGCTGCGGCATGAAATAGTTTTTGTTTTGCGCAACCAATTCCTCAGCACGACGAACAGCACCCGGCATACCTTCGGCAGCCGGCGTTAAGATCAGCTCGGCACCCAGCGCCTTGAGCATGCGGCGACGTTCGAGGCTCATGCTCTCGGGCATGGTGACGGCTAATTTGTAACCGCGCGCGGCACAAACGTACGCCAGGCCGATGCCCGTATTGCCGCTCGTCGGTTCGATGACGACGGTATCCGCTTTCAGCAAACCGTCGCGTTCGGCCGCGTCGAGCATCGCCCTGGCGATCCGATCTTTGACGCTCCAGAGCGGGTTCATGTTTTCGATTTTGCCGGCGACCGTGGCCACACAACCTTCCGTGACACGTTTCAACCGGACCAACGGCGTGTTGCCAATGCACTCGGTGATATCTTCTTTGATTCCGCTGGCAATCGTCGTGGCCATGGCAACTCCTTGATGAACGAAAGAAATTCGGGACAACATCGCTGCCGTGGGCGGCTCGCAGAACGAAAGGCCGATTATATCGCAGCCGGTAAAACCGGGTCAATCGCGGCTACGGAATGTCGCAGTCGGTAAATAGAAAACGACGTTTCTAGTTTGTCAAACTTAGATTTTCGGACTGGCTTCACAATCCGCCAGTATTTATCAACATGTTACACTGAAGCCAGATTATCCATGTTTTCGAGCGGTTGAATAAGCCGAATCTGAACACTCGTGCCATTCTAGAACGTCATTCACGATGCCGCACCGTGACAATACCACTGCCGCCCATGCCCCCATACCCAGGCCGGCCCAAGAACTTTCGTCGGCAACCGCCGCCGAACTCACGGCACTACGTTCTCGGTTGAATGAGCTGGAGCAGGTGCTTGCCTTGGAACAGTCACGCTCGGCCGAACTGGCCAAGAAATTGGCGGACCAAGAATGTTCCTTGTCGCAGGCCACCAGCTTGTTGGATGAACTTTCCGAACATGTTCCTGGCATGCTCTATCAAACGCGCGGTCATACCGATGGCACGTCGTACGAAGTTCCCTTCATCAGCCAACGCTCCCAAGAATTCACCGGCTGGTCTCCCCAAGAGATTCGTGACCAACCCATCCGCCTGGTCGAGGCGATTCACCCGGACGATCGCGCGCTTTATTACGAAAAATCCCTGCACGCCAGCCACAATTTAACGCCCTTCAACATGGAGTTCCGGGCGATCAATCGCAAGGGCGATGTTCGTTGGCTGGCTGTCAGTTCGACTCCGCGAATGCTTGGCAACGGCGAGGCCGTCTACAGCGGCATAGCGCTCGACATTACCGACCGCAAGCGGATGGAAGAGACGTTGCGCGAAGCCAACGAGCAGCTTGAGCGTCGTGTTGCATCCCGTACGAATGAACTGCAACAGCTTGCCGAAAGACTGCAGACCGAAGTCGATGTCCGTCTACAGTCGGAATCGCGGCTGCTGGGGTCACAGGCCCAATTGAGCGCCATTATGGAGCATGCGCCCGACGCGATCATGGAAGTCGGTCTCGACCGTCGGATCGTATTCATCAATCGAGTCGCCCCCGGTCATACCATGGAGCAGGTGATCGGTTCACATGTGTTTGACTGGACACCTGGCAGTATTGATTTGGTCCGCGACAAATTCGATCTGCTATTTAACACGGGTGAACCTCAGAATTACGAAAATTATGTGATAACTGCCGGGGGCATCTTACGCTGGTACGAAATCCGCATGGGGGTCATCCGCATCGAGGGACGCATTGTGGGAGCAACGGTGATCGCCACCGAGGCGACCGAACGTCGACGAACCGAAGAAACGCTCCAAAGCGAGCGGCGAACGCTAGAGTCGAGTTTTGCCC
>JAYTAU010000335.1:0-4121 GCA_043737375.1 Planctomycetia bacterium | reverse complement strand
TTGCAACAATGACCCGATGGCCGGGTTCGCTGCAGCGCATGGTTAGCCATCCCTCCAATCCACCGCTTCTTTGCTGCTTACTGAGTGACGCCACTCGCCGCGCGTAATCTGACTGATGATGCCGAGCAACTGCCCGACGTCCGGCCAAAACTCTGTGGCAGCGGCTGTCCGCTCCGCATCTGAAACCTCAAACACCTCGCCGCGTGGAATGAACTCGTCCAACTGTATGCAACGACCTGTCCATCGCTGCGCCTCAGACTTGCAATACTCCCACCTCTCGTCGTGTGGCTGACAGCGATGAGCTGCATACCAGTCGAGGAATGCGTCTCGCTCTCGATTGTTGGCCCAAACTCCCGTGTCATCGTAACCGATAAATGATCCCATACGCCTGGATGGTTAACGAAACGCTCATCTCATCTCACGCTTTCCGATTTCACGCTTTCACGCTTTTCAGACTGGCCGACACCCGCCGGGGGTGCGAGCGGGCTAAAACACCGTCACCGCCGCCCCCCATTTCGCACCAAACACAATCTCGCTTTGCGGTTTGCGCTGACGCGGCGCTTCATCCCGCGGACGCAGTGCCTCGGGCAGTGTGCTCGACTCGCCCGCATAGCCGATGGCCAGCGCCGTATGCGCGTCGAACCCCTCGGGAATACCGTAGATGGTGCGAGCCTTACTGGGCTCGATGCCAATCATCTGATGCACGACCAGCCCGCGCGCGGTGGCCTCGAACGTTAACTGCGCGCTGGCCGCGCCCAGGTCATGCTCGGCCGCTTTGTTGGGCTTGCCGTTCTTGACGAAATTGCGACTGACGATGCCCAACGCCAAAACCGGCGCGTGCTTGGCCCAGGCTTGATTCGGCTCGACCAGGCACGACAAAACTTTGGCAAACTGCTCGGGCTGTTCTCGCACCGCGACGATGTAGTTCCACGGCTGTTCGTTGTACGAAGATGCTGCCCAACGCGCGGCTTCGAACAGCGATCGCAAATCGTCGGGCGCGACCGTGCGATCGGCAAACGCATACGGACTCCAACGCTGAGCAATGTGCGGATGAACCGGATGGTCGGACTTGGCGGTTCGGTCGGACATAGATGACATCTCCCAATTCGAGTTAATGCGCGGTGAGCCGATGCCTCGGAACTTGTCGGCGGTGAACAGGCAGCGCAATTGACCAACGTCGGACCCGACCATAGACTGCGATATAACCATTGCGATGTCAACGGAGGATTCAGAGCATTGAGCGGAGCGGTTGCCGATCGAAAGCGGTTGCTTCGGATTACGGCTGGAAATCTGCGCAATCACCACATTTATATTCGAGGTCACTACGACTTCTTTCCCAATGAGTTGGTGCAAGTAGCGGTTGATGACGATAGCCGCTCGATCCAGATCTTCCTGGTCGGCCTGAGCGAGTCGATTGACACCGACATAGCATTTGATCCGACAACCGGGAAGCCGCGCGGTTTCTTTCGCGGCCGTAGCTGGGTTCGCCGGTTTTTCGAACATCACAAAATCAAGACCGGCGATGTTCTGGCTCTCGAACGGCTCAACGGACGTTCGTATCGGCTCTATCCATTCGCGTCGAAGAAGAATCGCTGCATGAATTGGCAATCAGAAATGATTGCTGTTCCGTCTAATGCTAAGACCCGAACCGTATTGGATCTGTTTGCCGGATGCGGCGGTTTCGGCTACGGATTTAAGCAAGCAGGGTTTCAAACATCATTGGCGGTCGAATGGGACCAAGCTGCTTGCGAAACGATACGCGTCAATATTACCGATCGCGTTGCCCAGTGCGCGATTGAAGAAATCGTCGAATTTCCAAAATCGGACGTCGTCGTAGGGGGTCCGCCGTGCCAGGGATTCAGTAATCTCGGAGAACGCGTACCGCATGATCCGCGCCGGCAACTTTGGCGACACTTTCTCCGCGCCGTCGAACAGTGCGAGCCGAAAGCGTTTGTCATGGAAAACGTTCCTCCATTACTAAAATCGGCAGAGTACGTCGAAATCAAAAGAATTGCCGAAAACCTGGGATATTCCGTAGTAGGCAAGGTACTCAACACCGCCGATTATGGAGTCCCGCAAACTCGTAAGAGAGCCATTGTCATCGGACTAAAAGGTCGGATTCCTTCGCACCCTGAGCCGACCAACGTTTCGCCGCACGAGAATAATCTTCTGACGAGTCAATTACCCTTGTGGCAAACCGTTCGCGGTGCGATCGGCGATCTTCCGTTCATGCCGGACGAACGAAATTGGCATATCGGCCGTAATCCCACTCCGAAGTCGATTGAACGATATCGAACCATTCCGTTAGGCGGTAATCGTTGGAATCTTCCTTCGCACCTGATGCCTGATTGCTGGAAACGGAAACTGAAAGGCGGGACCGATTTATTCGGTCGATTGTGGTGGGATCGCCCGTCGGTCACCATTCGCACTGAATTTTACAAGCCGGAGAAGGGCCGCTATTTACATCCTGAAGCGGATCGACCGATAACCCATCGTGAAGCCGCTCGCTTGCAGTCATTTCCTGATGACTTCGATTTTCAAGGCAACCGCATTCAAGTGGGTATTCAAATCGGAAATGCCGTGCCTCCGACCCTAGCGATAATAATTGCCCGGCACGTATCGCAGCTCTTGGATTCCATCACTCCCGCGCCTGTGCGATAAATGGCCAAGCGAATCGAACATAACGTCGATTGGCTGATTCGTCAGATCGACGCCAAATTAGCGCAATTTCAATTGCATCGATCCGACCTAAGCGTTCGCGACAAATGGACGACGAGCGATCCTAGAATACTTGAACTCCATCATTTGACGCACCATCGAGATCGCGGCAGCAATCAAGCGAACAATCTCGCAGTACTCTGCAGTAAGTGCCACGACCAAGTACATGCCGGTAAGTTTGCAGCAGAATTGGCCTTAATCGCGACCGAACTATGTCGGACGTCTTCACCGTAGCAAAGCGTCGGCAAATCATGCAATCGGTTCGTGCCGTCGACACGAAACCCGAAATAACGGTCCGCTCCCTCGTGCATCGACTTGGTTTTCGATTTCGCTTGCACGATAGACTACTTCCCGGCTGTCCGGATTTAGTGTTTGCTCGGCTAGGCAAAGTGATCTTCGTTCACGGCTGCTTTTGGCACCGTCATCGCTGCCGAAGGGGTCAATCAACCCCCGCTTCCAACAGCAAGTTTTGGTCCGCCAAACTTACCCGCAATCGCAAGCGCGATGGACTTATCAGACGAAAACTTCGTCAATCGGGCTGGCAGGTCCTCGTCGTTTGGGAATGCGAGACGGCTCTCAGCAAGCGAAACATACTAATGCAAAAATTGTCGGCGTATCTGCAAACATAGCCAAGCAGGTTTCACTTGCCGGGTGGTTCGATACCGAAATCGGCGATCGTCAGCAAGCTGTCAAACGCGTAGCCCCGCTGCGTAAATGCCTCGCGACCCCCTTCCATGCGGTCGATGATCGCCACCACGCGCGCGACCTTCAGCCCGAACTCTTCGACGCGCGCAATCGCGTCGAGCGACGATCCGCCGGTGGTCACCACGTCTTCCACGATCACGACGCGATCGCCGGGCTGGACCGGCCCTTCGACGAACTTATTGGTGCCGTGCCCTTTGGCTTCTTTGCGGACCAGAAAGCCCTTCATGGCAATCCCGCGAATGCCGGCGATCGTAATCACCGCCGCGGTAATCGGATCGGCCCCGATAACCATTCCGCCGACGGCTTGCGGCAACGGCAAGTGATCGGCCAACAGGTCCAAAATCCCTTCGGCAATGAGCCTTGCCCCTTCCGAGTCGAGCGTGACCTGCTTGCCGTCGAGGTAGTACTTGGCTTTCTTGCCCGAGGCCAGCGTGAAATCGCCGAACTTCAGCGCCCGAGCACGAACCAGATCGATGAGCGTTTGCTTGTGATACAAAGGAGGAAGGGGTTGGGCGTTGGGGATCAGGGAAGTGTGGAGTGCGGAGTTGGGAGTGCGGAATAGTTACCGAGGATCGACTTACTTTGGCCGCATTGAATGATGCCCGATTATGAAGACTGATTCGCCAAAGTGGAAGCCAGGGCCAGTGGAAGCCGCCGGTTGTTGACACGCCGGAGATTTGCTGCGCCAATTACTTCGA
>JAYTAU010000334.1:0-10130 GCA_043737375.1 Planctomycetia bacterium | reverse complement strand
CTATCAGGAAGCTGAGGCAACCGTCGTTCAGAAGTCTAGTCGCCGAACACTCAAGAGTGATTCGACAACTACATCTTCTTCTTGGCGGTCTTCTTCTTGGCAGCCTTCTTCGTCGACTTCTTGGCAGCCTTCTTTGCACCACTGCTCGCCGCCTTCTTGGCAGCCTTCTTTTTCTTGGCCACAGTTCGTCCTCCAACAAAAGGTTCGGCGCGAATCGTGTCGGCTGTTCGAAGTTGAACAGACAACGTTTACTCGCACCACAAAACAAGAAAACAATTCCCGTCCTAGGAAGTCCTCTGCACTCACAGCTTCAATGCGCTTGTGCAAAAGACATACTCAACGTGGTAGCAAACTCTTAGTGAGTATTTGTACGTATTCTCAAAATTTCTGCAACACGTTTTTGACAAAATCTTTCGCGCGATGCTGCAAATCGTCAAGCCGGCGAGTCAACAAAACGTACTTCGCCGACCTGGTGGTGATCGCGCGCCGACGAGTTGAAGGCACGATCGAAAGCACGCAATCGACACTCGAGTGAATGATATCGTGTAGTAGCGCAACGTTCGAACGCGCCGGTCTGATGATCGTCGTTGCGCACGAATCATACGACTCGACATGATCGCGCGAAGCTCGTCGAGACGGATGGCGACCATCAAAAAAACACTGGAAAATACGTAGTATTTTCAACGCCGCCGTTGAATCCGCGTGCAGAAAAATTCTTGCCCTAAGTAACGTCAGCGCTGCTTGAATCAATGCGCGAGATTGCTCAATAGATCGCCACGGTCGTGCCGTCGCTCAAGCGCGCAGCGGGTTGCATAGTGCGCTGCGCGATGCCCCACAACACGCGCAGATGCGGCGCGCGGGAGCGCAAATAAAACCATCGTCGCAGCGATGCAGACACTTGAAAAATATTTTTGGAATCATCGTTCCAATTGCGCAAAATTTCCGTCCAAGCAACGCTCCAACGCGCTCGCGCGATATGAATCGGATCGAATCCGTACCAATCGGCGCGCTGTTCGACCGCGCACGCGCGATGCGATCGCGCGAGTTCGCGCAGCCGCGCATTCAATTCGACGATCAGTTGTTGCAGCTCATTGAGCTCTAATCGGCAGCTTGGAAACATCAAGCTTCGCAGCCAACGAAATCGCCGCGCTGAAATATGATCGGCGGTGCCAGTCGGTAACAAGGTGACGACGGTTCGTGCGTCGAGCGCAGCGAGTCGCGTTAATGCCAGATCGATCCAGGCCGTGAGCTGATCGAGCGATGCGCCGTAAAACAAATCGTTGCCGATGTCGGTCACCAGCGCATACGTCGGCAGTGATTCACGATCGGCGAGCGCCTGCCATAGGGCACACTGGTTGATGCCCGGCAGCTCGCGACCGAGAGCCCGACTGGTCTTGCCATAGGAACGGCCATGTCCCAAGGCGGTATAAATCTCTAGCGGGCCGGTAAACATTTGTTGCGATAACCCAACGACCGTTGAAATACCTCGGGTCAGGTTACTGGCACCTAGCAAGATGACCCGGGTTTGTGCGACGTTGGTTACAGGCGCGACACCCTGGATGTGGTTCACCAGCGACCTCGACCTTGACGAGAGTCGTCGTCGTAACCACTGTTGCCGTAATCACCTCCGCCGCCATATCCACCTCCGCCGTAACCCCCATGACGTTGTAACCTTTGCAACGCTTGATAGCTGGCGAAGGCCAGATAGCCGAATAGAAAGCCCGTGAAAAACGATTTCATGATGAAGGCTGCATAGACTGCCACGGCGGCTGCCACTGCGATCGACAGCATGAGTGAGTACTCGATCCCGCGCCGCGGCTCGCCCAGGCTGAATAGTTCGCGCGAAACTTGCCCGCCGTCCAACGGATAAATCGGCAACAAGTTGACCAGCCCCCAAAACACGTTGATGAAGATCAGTGAATTTATGAGCCAGGCTGCGTAGTCGGTCTGAGTTCCCACCACGCTCATGGAAAACCCGAGCGGCCCGCCCCATTGAAAGTAGATCGAGTTCCCAGCCAAGTAGACCAGTCCGACCGTCAGGGCGGCGAGCAGGAACCCGGCGATGGGACCAGCCAATGAAATCATGATTTGCGTGCTGGGACGTACAGCCTGGCCCGAGTACGACTCGTACGAATCGCTGAAGCTGGGATTGTACGAAGCGAGTCCGCCAAGACCGTATAGCGTGACTCGCGGTCGCCAGCCGTAGTAGATGATGGCCGCGGCATGGCCGAGCTCATGCACCAAGATTGAAACAAATGCCACGACGACTCGCAGTAGCGTTTCCTTGGCGGAGATATTTTCACCGGTCCCCAAGATCAACGCAGCCAACCAGAACAACGGATGCACGCGAACTGGAATGCCAAAAACACTAAAGTGCAAGTCGTAGGCTGTGCGTTCAGGTTCGGCAAGAAACAACGGTCGAGGTCCTTAGGGTCAGGTCGAGAACGGGAGTACGCATTATACATGGCTTGGCGGGTTGTCAGTGGTCAGTTGTCAGTGGTCAGTCGCTCTCGTGCCGAGAGACGGAACTCCACATTCCACATTCCACATTCCACATTCCGCACTCCCCACTCGCATCAGCCGCTGCTCTCGACCTTCATACCCGGCACGAAGTGCGGTTGCGGAACGGCAACTGGAGCTTGTTCGATTGCATTGAGAATATATTGCGTCGCCGTTCGCGATGCGCCGCCGTGGCCGACCTTGGCTTTGAGCTTGGCCAACTCGGCAATCAATCCTTCGCGCAGGTCGTCGTTTTGCAGCCAGCGGACCACGTGCTCGGCAATTTGCGGCGACTTGTCCATGCAAGTCAGATACTCGGGAAATAACACGCGCTCGGCACCCGGCTCGTTGGGGTCGTAGGGCGTGATATTTTTGGGGAACAGTTCCTTGGCGTTGAGCAGGTTGACCAGCGTGATGTACTTCACCTTGCGGAAAATTCCCTGCACGAAGTATGCAAACCGCGAGACATGGTACAGAATCACCGTCGGCTTTTTCTGAAACAGCAGTTCCAGCGACACCGATCCGCTGACCGCCATACAGCAATCGGCCAGATGGATCAGTTCGGGAGTCCGCTTCACGAAAATCTCGATCGGCAACCCGCTGCGTTCGACTGCTCGTCGTGCGATTTCGGCCTGGTGTGGTTTGAAGGCGGCAATGGCGAACCGAACGCTTGGAACGCGCTGGCGCACGAGCTTCGCGGCCTTGAGAAACCAGTGCAGGTTGCCGGTAACTTCTTGCGTACGCGAGCCTGGCAGAATGACCACAAGCGGACCCGCGCGTCGACTCATCGACTCGACAAACGCGTTGTCGAGTTGCTGATGACGCATTTCGTCGAAATAGGGATGACCGACGAACGTCGCGTTGCAACCGCGTTGGCGAAACCAAGCTTCCTCGAATGGCAAACCGCACAAAATATGGTCGACGAAACGGCGCATCTTCTTGATCCGCCAGCCGGCCCAGGCCCAAACTTGCGGCGGGGAATAGTAGAACACGGGAATCCCATGACGCTTGGCGCGACGCGCCACCCACCAATTGAAGCCTGGATAGTCGATCAACACCACGGCATCGGGCTTGTGCTGTTGAAAATAAATATCGGCCCGCTTCAGCAGTGCCAAGAATTTATGGAAGTTGATCAGCACGCGCAAGATCCACATCACGGCCAATGCCGTGAGATCTTCGTGCAAGTCGCAGCCGGCTGAGGCCATTTTGGGCCCGCCGAAACCGACGCACTGGATGTCGGGTCGTTGCCGGCGCAGTTCGCGAATCAGATTGGCACCGTGTAGGTCGCCGCTGGGTTCGCCGACCGAGAAAAATAGCTTCATGCGGATTTCTTTCGCGCGAGATCGCTTGGTTTTGGTGACTACGTTCGCGCGAAGTATCGCAAAAATAGATCGTCGGACAAAGACCAGTTCGGTCGGATGGGCAAGCTGGTTAAAGCAGCTTGCGTTGGTGTGGCTCCGCCGTTTAAGTGGAGGATGGAAAATAAATTCCTTGTTATTCCCTCTCCATTGGGAGAGGCGGCGAGGAACGATTCGGAGAGGGGGCGAAGATTATCGGGAAGTTATATTTCGACCGGTCCAAGAAGTGTTCAACAATAAAGGAATGCTTCGAATTGAAGCATTCCTTGAATCGAATCGCAGTGACTTGTCGCAAATTTGAATGGGCTCTCAAGTCTGCCGCTACGATTGACGAAGCTACTTCGTCGCTTTCTTGGCAGGCTTGAAGCCTTTCGAGGTGTCCTTGAATGCAATATCAATCATTGCTTCGGGCTTAGCAGCCTTGGCGACCTTGCCCTTGCAACCGGCACAGCAAAAACCGACATCGACCCCGGCCACGTCGAGCTTGTTCTCGGCCTTCACGGGCCCGCCGCTGAATGGGCAGCCGGTTTGTTCGAGTTGGCCGGTCGACAGGAGTTGATGCCGGGCCTTGGTGGCAAACTTGGTCGAGTCCTTCTTGAACTCGGCGGCAGATTTTTCCGAACTGAAATAAACCTTGCCCCCTTCGAACTCGACAGCAATGTCTTTGTTGATTGCTTGGCCGATTCCGGCCACGGGGCAGAAAGCCGCATCGGCCTTGGTCTTTTCGGTTGGTTTATCGGCGGCGTTAGTTGCCGAGAACGAAACCAGACCCAAGGCGGCCAACACGACACTGACAAAAACTTTTCTCATTTGTATTCTCCGAAAATGGTTGTCATCTAAAAATCGGATACTGAGCGGATTGTGGATGAAGCCGGCAGTCGAGTCAAGAACATTCGGACCTGCGAAATCTGCAACACAATTTTATAAACGGCCGGCCTCGACCGCAAATACGATCAAGGCCGGCATTCTAGTGCTTCAATTATTTCTTCGACGGCGCAGCATGCTTGGCCATCTCGCGACATGCTTTCTCGCACTTACGGCATTCCTCGGCACACATCTTCATATGCTTGTCGTTCGGGAAGCGTTCGCACTCTTTACCGCAACGCGCGCAGGCCTCGGCACAGGACTCGCAAATCAAGCCGGCGAACGGACCGCCGCGAGCGACGATCTGCGAGGCTGCGGCGCAGAAATCCGCACAGTCCTGGCAACTCGCCAGCGTTGCGGCGTGATCCTTTTTGCCCATTGCAAGTTGATGAGCGCAGTGCGTCGAACACATGTCGCATGCGCGCTGGCAATCGGAACATGCCTTTGCGCAGGCTTGCAACATCTCGTCATGTTCCATATGACCTGCGTGCGATTCGCTTTTCGCCTTGGGCTGGGCCTGCGCCGAGTTTCCGAGCGCCGCCAGCGTAATAGCCGACGCGCCGGTCAATGCAAATTCTCTTCGACCGATCATGATAATACTCCTTGTATGGAATGATTGAGTAAAGATACGGACCAGCGAGGCGCCCGCGCGATGCGGACGCCTCGACCAGACCGAATACAAGCGATTACATCGTGCGAACACGGGCTACTTCACGCAGCAAGGCAACTGCACTTCGCAGCAAGCTTCACCGGCAGAGCAGCAATCCGCTTTGGCCGCGACCTTGGTCTTCGCCGACGCAGCCGAGTTGCAGCAGCTAATGCAATCGGTGCAATTGCCATCGCAGACCGCGCAGGTACAAGCACAATCGGCGCAGACGCACGAGCCGCCGCAGGCACAACCGGAATTGGCAACGGCGGAGTTCGAGTTGGTTGCACTATAAAAACCTAAGCCCGATAGCGGGGCTAAGAGGGCCAGCAGAGTGAATATACGACGTTTCATAAATTGAATTCCTTGGTCTGAAGTTGGGAAGTTTGAGTCGCGTCGACAATCAACGCAACTCGTCGGGTGATGACCCGATGCCGTTTCTGATCAGTGTGCCCAATCGCCGCGCGCAATGAATGCGCACGACGGAACACCGAAATCAAACGGTCCAACTACAGAGCAGAATGCGCAATTCCGCGCCACCGGGGCGCGCTGCAAACGCGTGGTTGATCGACTCGAACGCGCGAGTCGAGAGTGCAGGTTCCACAATGAACGGAATGACTGCTACATAAAAAGTCGATTTGAATTGTATTGAAATGCGCGAATCCGAGTTGCCCGGGGTCGCCGGCATCGGCGAAGAAGTCTGACAGCCGCAATTCGACAACGCACAGGCGACGCCGCACCCGACCGCGTTTGTTCGAGAAAGTTGCCGTGAGCTTGCTAGTTGCGGATCACAAGCCGGCTTAGCAGGAGCACCTTGAGATTGTTTCTTGGCGGCACAGCAAGATCGCTCGACCGGTTGTTCTGCTGCAGTACGCGACGGCTTGGTCTCCGGCTTCGCACAGCAACTGCCCGACTGGCAAGCATCGGCCGACTTGCATCGCCCGCAACAGTTATTGTCGGCAGAACTTGGCGTATCTAGTTGACCACAGCCGCCGCTCGAACATGCCGCGGGCATTGCCAGAAGTACCGGCGCCGGCAGCATCGCCAGCGTCAGTAGCAAAGCAACAACGGGTTTCAGTCTGGCAAAGGTCATGATCGCAGAATTCTGAAACAAAAAAACTTCACTTCCCAAATCCTAGCCATAATCATTATTGGACGATGGTCATGCAAAGGCAATGTCGGTTGAGGTCGGAATCCCGCCATTTGCAAGTTATTCGTTGGCAAACTGCCGGCGACTAGCAGTCGGTTAATCAGATTTGACGAGTAGCTAAAAAGCGCCAGAGTTTGGGAGACGTTATCGTGATCGAAGATCCTTCCAAGCGCGCCCAAGGTCTGGCGACCTTGGCTACGCGGATTTAACCCGTCCGTTCGCCCTCGATCAGCAGCTCCAAGTAGCTGCGCCGTTCGCCCTGACGAAGTTCCAGTCGCTCGGCCAGGCTGGCGATCGCGCATTTGGCTGCCTCCATACCGTCGGGTTCGGTGACGATTTCAATTTCTGCAAACGAGCCCACCCCTTCGACCTCGTCCAACAAAATTTCAATGTCGTGGTCGGCCCAGCGGAACGTGGCTTGGCGACGTTGCTTGCGAACTTCTCGCACGGGCCGAAATCCCAACATGGTAAGCAATTCGGCAAATCGCCGTGCGCCGGCGTCACCGCGTTCGATGGGCAATTCGATCTCGTGGCGTGTCTTCGTGGTCTGATCGAGCTTGGGGCCTTTGTAGGTGACAAAGTTATTCTCGCCGACACTACGAATGCGCAATGCCTCGTCAGTAGCTGTGAAATCGCGCTGCGGGTGAGCAAAATACTGATCGACCTGCAGCACGGCGCCGGCAAACGACCCGCCAAGCCGAGCAACTTTGCTCTCGATCGAATGTGGCCGGCTGACGTGAAATTTTTGTTCGACTTCGATGGGCATCTTCGTGTCGCCAGGGCAAAATCGACGTTATGATTATAGTATCAGGTGAATTGTACACGGAGACGAATTCAATGGCCTCGGCAGTCAGCTATCCGCACGTCGAAAAATTGGCAGGGCAATCTGCTCGGTTGTCACGAGTACCGCGAGTTCGCGTTTCTCAAATTGCTTTCGACTATGCATCACGAGGCTGGTCGCCGGAAGAGATCGTGCGACAGTACCCGCATTTGCGACTAGCAGAGGTTTACTCCGCAATTGCCTATTATCTGGACCACTCGCAGGAGATTGACGATGAACTTGCGGCAGATGCAACTGTGGTTGCCGAAGCCCGTAAAAAAGCCGATCTATACCCACCTTCGGTCATCCAGCGGTTGAAGGCTGCCAAAGCCGGCGGCGAGAATCCAAGTTCAAGCCGCTAGAGTTTGTGATCGAATTCTACATGGATGTAAATGTGCCCGGCTTGGTTACGTCGCAACTTCGGCAACGCAAAATTGATGTGTTGACCGCGCAAGAAGATGCAGCGAACCAAATGGAAGACGAAGCGCTGCTTGCCCGTGCGCGGCAGCTTGACCGGATATTATTTACATTGGATGCCGACTTCTTGGCAATTACCCAGCGCTGGCTTTCAACCGGACGTGAATTTAATGGAGTCTTGTTCGGCACTCGACAATTGGCAATCAATGCCTATATCGCCGATTTAGAACTTATCTCACGTTTAACGCTCCCATCTGAATGGGTGAACAAAGTCGGTTATCTCCCGTTATGAATTTACCCCTGCTGATCAGCAAACCCTTTTTCTTCGAGCCACGATGCCCGACTCCGACTCGCTTCCGATTGACCGCCCTTCGGCCGAACGCAATTCAACCGTGACCTGGATCGGCGTGCTGGTGATTGCCACCGGGTTTTTGTTGTGGTTAACGTTTTTCCGACCGCGGCACGATTCGAACGCCGCGACTCAACATCCCGGGGTGGGCACCGCGTTGACCGCCTTGCGGCTCGAACCGCTGACGGGAGATGGTGCGCCGATCACGCGGGAAAGCGTGCAAGGCAAAGTGGCATTGATTAATTTCTGGGGAACCTGGTGCCCGCCCTGTATTCGTGAGTTTCCCTATTTGGCCGCACTGGAAAAAGGTTTGCGACCGCGCGGCGACTTTATGTTTTTGTCGGTCTCTTGCGGGGCGGGGGGAGACGAACTGGGCAATCTCGATGAGCTGCGAGCTGAGACTCAACAATTCATTGAGCAGCAGCGAGCCACGCATCCCACGTATTTCGATCCGGCGAGCATGACCCGTCAAGCGTTGAGCAGTCGGAGCATCTTCAATGTTTATCCCACGACCATCATCGTCGATCGTGCCGGGGTGATTCGCGGCGTCTGGGAAGGCTATCGTTCGGGCGTCGATCAAGAGATGGCGGCCTTGATCGCGACACTTCTCGATAAACAGTAAGGTTTTGAACAGGAGGCATTTGAACAGGAGGGAACAGAGGAAACGGAGTGAGGCTGGAGGCTGGAGGCTTGAGGCTTGGGGATAGAGGTTTGATCAAGCGGTTCGCGCAATCCGCAGATTGTCCACAACTGAAATCTCTGTTTCCTCGGTTAGCTCCTGTTCATGTCTTTTTGCTTTGTAGAGTGCTCTTCAATTTTTCGGCCGCTGCAGTCGGATCAGTCGCGTTGACCACCGCGGCGCTGACGGCAATTCGCGAGATACCGGTCGCCAGTACTTGCGAAATGTTGCCGATGTCGATGCCGCCGATCGCGAACGCCGGCAATCGGATTTCCGCAGCGACTGCCGAGAGTAAATCTAAGCCCGGGTGCGAATCGAACTGCTTCGTCTGGGAAGGAAACGTCGGCCCCACGCCGATGTAGTTTGCTCCGTCGATCACCGCTTGCCGGGCCTGCTCGATCGAGTGCGTTGAAACGCCGATCAACGCGCTTGGTCCGACGATCGTCCGTGCGTCCTTGATCGATAGTTCTTCCTGACCGATGTGAACGCCATCGGCGTCGGTCAATCGTGCGATGTCCGGCCGGTCGTTCACGATGCACAGCGTGCCGGTGTCACGCGTTAGTTCGCGCAGTCGCCGCGCTCGTTGGACTAAGTCGCGGTCGTTGAGTGTTTTGTCGCGCAGTTGAATAGCGTGGACGCCTGCGACAATTAGCTTTTCGACCATCGACTGAAAATCGGCGATCGAGTCGCGACCGTCCATTAGTATATAGAGACGACAATTCGCCATTCGATCGGCACTGGTTCGCGTGATGTCGACTGCCCGTTCGAGCGTGTAGATGCGATAGCGGAGATGTTCAATTCCGGCTGCCAAATTGGCATCCAGTAGTTTTCCGAACTCTTCGAGCGAGCGCAGTGCTTGCTCGGCCCGCTTAAAATTTGCCGTGACGACATCGGCCAGATCCCCGCGCTGCTGCTCACTCGATGTCATTATACTGGGCCCGACATCCGCCACTGACTCTCGCGCGGCATGGCGTAGCCCGCTACCGACCGGCGTTAGCAAAGCGGTTAAGTCGTGTCGAACAGCCTTGATGAGCTCGGTCAGGTGCCGGTCGTCGAGGACGAAACGCGTGTAGTCCTCGACCACGCGTAGCCCCTCGCCGGCGCGATTCGCCGCTGCGTCAATCACCCGCAAAACTGGGACTTGAGCTGTCATGAGGGCCGACTTTGGTACTCGTTAGACGGAATTATTCCGCGACATGTCACAAATTCCCGAAAATGCGGAATAATTCGTTGCCAATCCGACAGGCCGTTTCAACGTTAGTCTTTGCAGTCAATGCACTTCCGTTCATGCCGCACGCTCGATTTCAGACGAATTATTCCGCAAATGAAGCACATTGAGCGCGCAAAA
>JAYTAU010000333.1:0-4139 GCA_043737375.1 Planctomycetia bacterium | reverse complement strand
ATCGAGCCCGGACTCCTTGCAAGCCGTGTAACGATCCTTCAGGCTCATGTCGGCCAGTTCGGTGACGATCAGCAATTGACCGTCGACGACTTCGATGCGTTCGAGCGACAGCAAGAACGGATGCCGCAATTGCTTGATGCGATTGAGCGCTTTTAGCTCGCGTGCCGCCTTATCGTCACTCAGATAACCGTAGATGAACTTGATCGCCTTCGACAGCCCGCCGGGAGCCTCGGCTTTCCAGACTTCTCCATAGCCACCCGCGCCTAGGCGCTCGGTAACATGATAGCCGGCAATCGGCTCGCTGGTTCGCATGGGCGTCAAAGGCACTAGTCTTCTCCGAATGGCCCACAGTCGGGCCGATGGTTATCGTGTCGGCTTGAATCGTATGCAGTGTGTTCGTTGAAATCTTGAACCGTATTGACCTGAATCTGTTTCTGAGCTGAGTATTAAATCTGTGCGCCGACTAACACCGCACCGCTGCGTAATGGAACTGGCAATCGTGGCACGGCCGCAGCATTTGCGATCGCGTTTTGTGGTGTACTGCCAGCCGACTTTGCGGCGGGCAATCCGTTGCCTGCTAAATCGCCATACAGCGCGCCGCTGGCGAATCGACAACCCAGTTCGCGAAACATCGCCGCATCGTGGTCGGTGTCGATTTCGATGGCAATGACTTCGCTGCCGACCTCGCGACACGATTGAATCAAAGTCTCAATTTGTGTTTGACGATTCGGGTCGCGGCTGAGCCCGCGAATCATCGACCGCGAAAGTTTGAGGTAGTCGGGGGGCACTAAACGATGCACGTCGACCTGCGGCTTGCCGGCAGCGAAGTCGCTATAGCACAACTGCGCTCCCGATTCTCGGACGCGCGCGTGCAACTCATGAAAATAGGGAATATCATTGACCGCGCTATCGGGCAGATCGAGTACCAATCGCCCGAGGTCGGGCAGTACGACGCGCAGCCGGCTGAAGAGGCGATCGATGACCTCGATGTCGATCTCGGCCGTCTCCAAGGGCAAGAATAATTTGGATCCGCTTGGCAGCGATGCAACCCGCTCGGTCGCGGCAAGACAAAACGATTCGCGCAGCCGGGTGGCCAAGCGAGTATGGGAGTTCAAGACCTGCCGATCTCCCTCGGTCTGTTGTCGCGGCACGTGTGCCGAGGTGGCCGATGCTTCGTATCCGCTGACGGCAGCCGACTGTAGATCGACAATGGCGCGATAAGCAATCCGTTCGCCGCCTTGCAGCAACGTCTCTTGCAGGCGTCGCACCGAACGGATGAGGTCGTGTGTCTTTGGGTTATTGGCGTCCGACTCACGGAACTCGATGACCTGGGTAATCGTTTTTCGAACGGCCTGGGTATTGCCAGAAAAGAACGTGAATTCGACATCGGCGATGACCAGAATATCGCCGTCGTTCAGCGTTGCCTCTTCAATGCGTTGACCGTTCACGAACGTGCCATTGGTGCTATCCAAATCACGGACGCGATACGCGTTGCCGGCTTTCACGATCGCGGCATGTTCGCGCGAGACACGAGTCGAATTGATCGGCAAGTCGGTGGTGTCGTTTCGCCCGATCGAGAACGGAAACGAGTCAATCGCCGATTTTTGAACGGGGCCTCCCTGTTGCGGAAAAAACTCCAGCCAGGGAACTCCGTGCGTCGTTGCTGAGCGTTGCAGATTCATAGCCACAGAGTGTCGAACGGTGCGAAGCGGAACAGCGAAACAGTGATAAACTGTGCGCGAATGCGCGGACTATTGCCCACTCGGAACTATAGCCCCCTGTGAACTATAGCTTCATAAAGAGCGGCGCAACCGGGCGTAATCGGCAATTCAACGCATTTGCGTTGATATGTCCGTAGTACGTCGAATAGCAACGTCGCTCCATTGGCCATGATGCCTTTTCTCAACGAAGCGGTCTTTGGGTACAGCCGATTTGATGAGGGTTAGCGCGGTAGTAACGGATCGATCGATGGTAGCGCGAGTGCGCGACATACTCGATATACATACGGCTGAATCGATAAGCGAACTCACGTCAAGAATAGCGCATTGCAGCGCGGCCGACGGCTCGCGCGTGAAGTAAAGTTGCGTAAACGGCGAACAGGCAATTTTCTTCGAAGGTGCTATGCGTATGTCGGCTCGACCCCTCAGTATTCTGTTGGTCCTTGGCGATCGCGCCGCGCTGCGACATGGTTCGCGGCTGTTGTCCGTGTTCGGCTACGAGGTTCATTGTCAGGTCTCGACCGAGCGTGCCCGAATGGCATTGCTTGCCGAACAGGCGGACATCGTAATTACCGATACGACCGGCGGCCTCGACGATGCCTTGAACTTGGTGCGTTCGGTGGTGAACGATCGGTCTGCGCGATTCGTTTACACTTTGCTGTTGACGGGCGAGCTTGCTCCGGGCGAAGCAGTGCTGGCGTTCGAAGCCGGCGTCGACGATTTTCTGGCGGCGCCGCTCGAACATGGCGAATTGCTGGCGCGGCTGCGAACGGCTGCCCGAGTGCTTGAGTACGAACGCCGTTTGGAAAACCGCGATCGACAAAACCCGACGCATGGTCCGCTCGATCGAGCCGGGTTTCTCAGTCGCTTAACGACTGAATTGACGGTGAATCGACAGAAACATCACCCCACGAGTTGCGTTGCGATCAAGGTGGATCAATCGACGGCTTTGCAACGACTGTCCAGTCGGCGCGTTGCGCGAACAGCGTTGGAGCAGATTACCAGTACCTTGCGAGCCGCCACGATCGTGGAACATTCATTGGCGCAATTGTCGGAACATTTGTTTGCGATTATCGTACGCGGCGGCGCCGAAAACAGCTTGACTCCGGCGAGTCTGTTACGAGCGGGCATCGCCGAAGCCAACATTCGCGTGGATGAATCGCTGGCGGCCGTCACGATCAGTTGCGGCGTCGCCACGGCCAACGCCGCGATCGGCGCGGCCGAGTTGCTCGAACAGGCCGAACAGTGCGTGCGGCAAGCGCGTCAGTCGGGCGGCGATTGCACGATTGTCGCGGGTGAACTGGCCGGAGAGGATCAACAATGGTCCGACTTGGCGACTGCGGGAAAGCTGTTCGAAAGTACGCTGGCGCGCGACATCATGGTGCCGTGTACCGTAGTCCTCGACCGTGGCGATTCGATCTCACTGGCTGCGCAGTTACTTGAGCAAACACAACTCCGAGCTTTGCCGGTGATTGATGACGAGGGAAAACTGACCGGGTTGCTCAATGCAAATAGTATTCTCTTGCACCTGGCGGCCGACGACTGCGCGCGCGAACCTGTCTCGGGCATCATGTCGACCGAAGTGGTTTCGTTCGACGAGCAGACGACCTTGGCGGCCTTGATCGATTACTTCACGCAAGAATCGCCGTTAGTGATCGTGATCGTGAACAAAGGCCGCCCCACGGGACTAGTGACACCCAGCAGCTTGGCGACGCTAAGCGAACAGATTTCGACCGAGACGTTTGCCGATGAACATGCTGCTGCTTCCAGAGGGCGCGCGCAACTGATCGTGCCGAACCTGTGCGGTGTGGATGTGGAGTAAGAGGCTGAAGGCTGGAGGCTGGAGGCTGGAGGCTCGGGACTGGAGGCTTGGGACTTGAGGCTTGGGACTTGAGCTTATAGGCTTGGGTATGAAACTGATCGCATCTCAAGCCTCACACCTCCAGCCCCCAAGTGTGAGCGTCAGTTTTGTAGGCACCTCATCGGATCAGTTTTATGGGTACCCTATCGGGGCAGTGGCGATTCCGTGATCATCCCCCGGCTTCGCCGATTCCTTAGCCCCCGGCTTTGCCGGGGGTTGAAGGATTCACGGCATATCGTGTCCAATCAAAAAACACGACTTGCTTTCGAGACGCTCACTTCGAGACGATCACACCAGCCTGACCTACGAAAGTAAAACGGAATTCATTCCGTTTGCATTCATTCCGTTTGCGCGAGGTCGATCGATGCTGCAAGACGGAATGAATTCCGTCCTACCGCAGCATTGAAATCAGGCCGGCAAGCGCGGTAAAATCTGTCGTGCATGACTTTATCCTGCATGACTCTGCGTCAACCCATCCCATCGGCGAAACAATTAGACGCAAGTGCGCACTAAAGCAGGGCAATATGCGGAATAATTCGCGCGATATTCGATCGCTCAGC
>JAYTAU010000332.1:0-10144 GCA_043737375.1 Planctomycetia bacterium | reverse complement strand
CGATCCCATCCCCTGTCCCATGCCCATCCCTTTTCCCTGGCCCTGACCTTCGCCCATCGGGGCACCCTGACCTTCGCCCATCGGCGCACCTTGGCCTTCGCCCATCGGTGCACCTTGTCCTTCACCCATCGGTGCACCTTGTCCTTCACCCATCGGGGCACCCTGACCCTCGCCCATCGGTGCACCTTGTCCTTCACCCATCGGAGCTTCTTGCCCCGGTAGGTTACCGGCCAGTTCGAGCGCTTCCTTCAGCGGCACGTTGGCAACTTCGGATTGGCCCGAAACCTGTTCGGCCCCTTGCCCCGTGGCTCTTAGGGCATTGGCGAACGTGGCTTGCGCGTTAGCCAGCTTGGCGGCGGCAGCCATCGCGGCCGGTGTCGGCGCGCCCATCGGCTTGCCGGCAGGCGCGGCGGGCATAGGTTTCCCCTCGCCGGTCGGCTTGCCGTCTCCTGTCGGTTTACCTTCACCGGCGGGTTGTCCTTCGCCGGCCGGCGCTGCGTCAGTGGCCGCAGAGTCAGCCGGTGCCGGCTCGTTCAATTCGCCGGCAGCAGCCAACTCGTTCAATTCGCCAGCGGCTTTGACGATCTCTTCGCGAGCGTTTTCTTGCTCCTTGGCCAGTGCTGCAACAGCTTCGGCGATTGCCTTATCGCGTTCGATATTTTGCTCGCGAGCGGCCAAACTGGCCGCGGCTCGCTCGAGCCCGCGCTGCACTTTGCTTTCGCTGGCTTGAACCCCCTCAGGCGATGGTTTGGCCGGCGCGGCGGCCGCAGCCTTTTCAGCCTCGCGCAAGGCCGACGTCGCGGCCGGATCGACCGCGGCGACTTTCTTCGCGGCGGATTCGATGGGCTTGCCGGCTGCGGCCAGCTTTTCGCCTTGTTCCTTGGCCAATTTGTCTTTGGCTGCGGCAATTTGTTCGCCCGCTTTTTTCAGCGCGTCGGAGGTTCCTTTTTGAGCCGGGGCGGCGGCCGCTTTGTCACCTGCCGCGGCGGCTTTCTCAGCCGCATCGGACTTTTCGCCCGCTTCGCCCAAAGCTTTGGCGGCTTCGGGAGCATCGCCGGCGGCAAGTTTCGCAGCGTCGGCGGCGGCTTCACCGACCTTCTTTTGAGCATCGGCGTTGGGTTCGCCCGACGGCGCGTCGGCGGCGGCTTGCTGGGCGTCGGCGTCGGCCTTTTTCGCGGCGTCGGCCAGTGCATCGCCGGCTTCTTTGCGGGCTTTGCCGGCGGCATTCGGATTGCCGGCCAGAGTTTCCTTGGCAGCTTGATTGCCAGCGGCGGCGGCTTTCTCCAGAGACTTGGCGACTTCGGCGTTCATGGGTGCTTGCTCGCCGGCTTTTTTGGCCAAATCGCCGGCCTTCTCGGCCGCTGCTTGTTGCTTGGCGGTTGCTTCGAACGAGTTTTCGGCGCGGCCCTCGGCCAGTTCGGTCGCGGCTTTATCGGCCTCACCCTGCTTATCGATGGCCTTGGCGATTTCGCGAGCCAGCTCCAGCTTTTTCGCGGCGTCGGGCTTGCCGGCGGCACGTTGCTGTTCGGCTGCCGCGGCGGCGACTTTGTCCTCGGCTTTGGCCAGCTTGTCAATTCGTTCGTCAATCGACGGCGGTGCTTTGCCGGCGGCCGTGTCGACTTCGGTCTTGGCCATTGCGACCTGGCCAAGTTGCTTGTCGGCTTCTTTAGCGAGGGCTTCGGCCGTTTTGCCGACTTCGGCGCGAATTTGCTTGGCTGCTTTTTCGAGTTCTTTGGCTGCAGCCAGGCTGCTGTCGGCGGCTTTTTTGGCTGCGTCTTTGCTCGGTTCGCCGGGTTGCTTTTCGGCGTCTTTCAGTGCGCGGCCGGCTTCGTTGATCGGCTTGACCGCGTCGTCCAAAGTCTTGCTGGCTTCGGGCGCAGTGCTCTTCAGTCCTTCGGCGGTTTTCTTAGCGATTTGTTGAACGTCGAGTTGTTCTTTGGCCAGTTCCTTGGCCTCGGTCGCGGTCAGGCCGTCGGCCTTGGCGGCCTCGGTCGCTGCTTTGGCGATTTCGCGTTCGGCGGCGGCAGCCCGTTCGAGTGCTTCGGCGGCACGCGCCAACTCGCCGATTTTCACGGCCAGCGCCTTGCGTTTGGTATCGGCCAGCGCGGCATCAACCTCGGCGCCGGCGCGTTCGAGTGCCTCTTGGGCATTGGCGGCAGCGGGCTTTGCTGCGTCTTGCTTGTCGGCGGCTTCGGCAGCTTCCTTGGCGGCCTCGGCGGCTTGTTCGAGACGCGATTCAACCGTGGCGGGGAGTTGCTTGTCGTCGGCCGCTTTGGCGAGCGTGTCGGCGGCCGCTTTCAAAGCCTCCTTGGCACTGGCTTGCGCATTTTTGTCGGCCGCGGCGTTTTCAAGTACGGCTGCGGCTTTTTTCTCGGACTCCTTCGCCGCGTCGACTTGCTGTTTGGCCGCTTCCAGTTCCTTGACCATTTTGGCCAGTTGGTCGGCGCTCTTGTCCGACGAGTCCAAATCGCTTGCGTTCTTGAGTTGTTCGGCGATCTCGGCCAGGTTGCCCAGCACCTTACCTTGCTCCTCGACGGCCTTGGTTTTCTCTTCGGCAAATAACTGGCGTACCGATTCGTTGGCCGACGCGCGGGCCTGATCCAACAGCGGCTGTGCGGCGGGGAATTTTTGTAGGCCTTCTTCGAGCTTGCTGAGGTTTTTATGAATATCGAGTTGTTCGTCGATCAGCTTGTCGCGGTTGGCGTCGGTGATGTCGGCCTTTTTGATTTCGGCGCGGATCGCTTCTTGTTTTTTGGTCAGTTCGCGCACCAGTTCGAGCAGTGCTTCGCGATCGGTGCCGATCAGGCCCTGGGTCTCTTCGATTTTGTCGAGCAGTTTTTTCAGCACGCGAATGACTTGTTCTTCATTTTTACGAGCTTCCGAGAATTTGGCTTGTTCGAGGTTGGCCAGTGCGCGGTCGATGTCCAAGCCGGCTTCGCCCGCTTTCAGAATCCGCAGGCCGTCGGCGGCACCGGCACCGACTTGTCCGCCCCACTTACTGACGTCGGCCAGTACATTGACCAGTTGCACGAACAATGACGCCACATCGCGTTGATCTTGGATGGCGACCAAGGTACTCTCGCCCTGCTTTTGGGTCGACTGGGTGGGAATCGACTCGGTGAGCAGCTTGACGCGAGATTCCAGCTCGATGAGTCGCTTGACCTGTGCGGCCAGTTCGGCGATTTTCAGCCGCTTGGCCAGGTTCTGGCGTTCGATGGCCAACTTGGTGATGATGGCGCGGATCTGACCGCGGGCCTGATCGAACAACACCTTGCGATCGGCCGGTTTGGCTGCCTGGGCTTTGGCCAACACCGCCACGACTTCACGCATCTCGGCCTCGATCAGGCCGTCGATGTTTTTGCGCATGGTTTGGATTTCGCCAAACACCTCGAGCTTGTCGAGACCGTTTTGTTGAAGCTGTTTTAGTTGGATGTCGAGTACGCTGGAGACCAGTTCGCGAGCCATCACGCGAGCGCGTTGTTGGGCTTCTTGACGAGCGCGCAAGGTCTCGGGGCTGACGGTTTCAGACGGAGCAGGCTCAGTCTTTACAGCGGCAGTCGGCGCGGCGGAGACCGGCAACCCAGCAGCGCCGATCACCGCAGCGAAAATCGCCATGGCGGCGACCGACCGAACACTCCAACGACGCGCAGCAAATGCGTAAAACGTGACCGCATGCGTGTGGCTCATCGGGAACCTCCTGTTTCGAGTTTCATGATCGCATCGAGTTGTCGAGCCGATCGTTCATCCAGTTCGGCGCTAGCGGCGAAGATGCCGCTTTCGTCAGTAATGTGTAGGACCAGCGGTTCGCTCAGCGTCGATTTGCCGGTCTCGCCGCCGCGATAATCGGTCGCTTCGAGAATCAGTTTGACCTGATCTCCCTTGTTCAGTTTATAGCGGTCGAGCTTGAGCGGATAAGTGCCTGAATCGCCGGCCACGTTCGCGCCCGCCTTCCAAACCTTGAGGGTCTCGACGGCGGTCACCCCGGTTTCATTGGGCTTTGTATCATTCGACTTGGCTTCGTTGTGACGTGTGACTTCCAAATGCATCGCCAGTTTCGAGAGTCCGATATCATCACCGGCCTTGAAATCGATTTGCGGCGTGGCGCCGGGCAGCCAGTGCAGCGCGACCACGTCGGCACCGACCGTGGGCTTGCGATCGGCGCGAATGCGAATATAACCATCGAGCGAATGCAGCGGCGACAAGCCGTCTTCGTCCTCGACGACGAGTCGGTATTTGACCGGAGCGAGGACTCGCGCCAACGGCGTGTTGTCGCTATCGAGCTTCCAATGTTTGGCTGCGGAATCGACTGCCGAGAGCGGATATGATTTTTCGTCGATTACCAACACGGCTTTTTTCAGCGGCTTGTTGGACGAGGTCAGCTCCAGCGCGACCTGGGAACCTTCGATCACCGAAAGCTGCTGCGCCGATTGAATGGCGTCGGCACCTTCTTTGATGTGAAGGGCGTACTCGGGCGGCGTGGCCGTCAGTTTGAGTTCGACCACCGGCAGCGGCACCAACTGCAAATCGATCGCGTCGGTATAGGCGTCGCCCAATTCGACTTTGAACGAAACATCGTCGAGCAACTGCGGTAAACTACCCGAGTAGGTTACGTCGTCGACGGCCGGGTCGAGAGGCAACTCCCGAAGAACGTCTTTGTCGGCGACTTTCATCAGGACCGGCTTGGTCGTATCGCGCAGCAACTCGACTTCTTTGGTCGAACCGCCGCCGCGCGTGGTGACAATCACCTTGCCGCCGACGGGTAGCTCGCCCGAGCCGACCACCGTGAACCGCACCGCCTGGCCATACGGACTGCGGGCGGCGACCGCGTCGGCAGTCAACTCGATCGGCCGGCGATTGATCAACACAGTATCGATGTGGGTTCGCGTGGGATAATGCTGCGAACCTAGCGCCAGCCGATTGAAGAACGTTCGAGCATGGTTCGGAAACAGCACAATGCCCAGCGCGACCAGGGCCAGCGTGGCGAGCAGAATGCCCGCACGACGCACCAGCGCGGCGGCCGAAAAACCTTCGTAGACGTTTAGCCCGCGACTGAACTCCGCCACGTAGTCGATGACCGCGGTTTGTAGATGGTTCGATCCCCAATCTTTGGCCCCAGGAGTTTCGAACTGTAAGGCCGCAACCAGATCGCTGTCGATCCCCTTCTGCCGTTCGACCATCAAGGCCATGTCCAAATCGGTTTCTGTTTGTCGAACTTCGGGCAGCACATGCCGACGCGTCGACCAGAGCAACGTCACAATACCAGCGCCGATGGCGACCAGTCGTTGCACGCGGGTCAGATCAAAAAGCCAATCGACGACAAAGATCACCAGCAGCGTCCAAAGTAACGCAATTGCCAGTACGCTGAGCGCGGAACCCCAACGAACCATCAGGCGGCGTTGCCTGAGTCCGGCGAGTTGCGTGCGAATGGAACTTAAACGTGACATGCAGCGAGTTGTACTTAAATGCGACCTACAGTAATTGTTCAAAAACGACGATTAACCACGGAGACACGGATTATGAAACGACAGAAATGTCTCGCGCAAAGTCGCGAAGGACGCAGAGTGTTGAGGATCATTCCACCGTGCGATCAATCTAAATTCCTTGTTCTTGTGTTTCGTGATTTCACTTGCCTGATTTGCGTTCATTCGTATTCATTCGCGGCCAAATCCTTTTGTCCTCTCCGCGTCTCCGCGGTGAAATTTTCTAAGGCAGATTGATTAGTTTGCGAATCGACCACTCACCCAGCATCAGTAAAATCACCAACCCGAACATGAACCAGGTGCTGGCCAGCGACAGCACTCGGACGTTGATCTCGGTATCTTGGGCCAGGGTAATTTCTTCCGGCAGGCGATCGATCGTCTCAAGGTCGTAGCGTCGGCCGCCGCTGGCAACGGCGATTTCCGTTTCGAGCGCGACGTTGCGCACGGCGCTGCGTCGTTCGGCCGAGACGCTGGTGACTCGAAACGTCTCCTCGTTCATTTCGCCGGTGATCGGGTCTTTGACTCGCAACCGATGCTCACCGCCGACCGCAACGGGAAAGCGCGTCTCGAACACGCCTTCGCGAAGTTGCGCGATGCTGAGCGGTTGCGTTTCACTCGTCCCTTCAGTACGGCCCGGCACGATTAGCTCGGCCGTGAGTCGTTTTTCGCCGTTGGGAATTTTATCGGCCGAGAGCGGCTCGAAGTTGGCATCGTAGGCTTCGACCGTGAGCGTGACTTTTTCATCGGCTTGATACTCCTGGCGATCGGTGCGTACGACGAATCGCTTTTGGGTGCCGATGGCGTGGCTCAGCCCCAGGCGATGAATCAGTTGTCCCCAAAATTGCCGATAGTATTGCTCGCCGTACTTGCGGCGCAAGCGCCAGGTTTCGTTGAAGCCGACGTAGATCACTTCGCCCTTGCCATAGGGGCGAATGGCGATCAGCGGCTGCTTGGTCTTGCCGTCGGCGCAGGTGTCGGTCGGATGTTCGGCCAGCACGGCGGCTTGCGGATGTTTGCGCAGCACCGGTTGATACCAGGGGAGCTTGCCGAGGTTGTCCCAGGCCTTGCGGTTTTCAGCCTCGGACTCACCGCCGAGTCGCATGAAGTCGAACTGCAACGACTCGGGCGTCAGTTCCATCTTGAATTCGCGATCGTCGCGGACGCGGCTTTCACTATCGGCGATGACCGGCAGCATGTCGGCCAAGGGAGTATTGGCCAGTTGGCCCGGTCCGAACCGCGGGCCGGCGATGATCACCAGACCTCCGCCGAACTTGCCGACGAATTCCATCGTCATTTCGCAGAACCTGGGGCTAAGATGCTGCGATTGCATCTCGCCCAAGAAGATCACATCGTTGGCAAAAAAGTCGCTGCGTTTAGGCGTCAACGTCGGCAGAAACAGTTCATTGGTTTGGCGGACCTTGGGGTCGGCCGATCGCAGAAACGTGCGAAAGCCGCGCAGGCCCACCAGCTTATCACGATGAAAGACTTCTTTGATGAAACGCCATTCCCAACTGGGTTCGTTCTCGACGTACATCAGCCGCAAAAAGTCGTCGCGAATGTTCGCCTCGCGTGAGGCGCGATTGTTGAGCCGCACCACTTCGCCTTCGACCGGCTCGACTTCGGCGGTGAAGCGAAAGCGGCCGGTATCTTGCGGAGTGTATGGGAAGATGGCCGCGACGGTCGAGCCGCTCAGGTCGACCTCTTTGCTACCCAGGTTGATCGGCTCGCCTTCGCCCGTATCGCCCACCATCGCCAAACGCCGGGCGGTCAGTTTGATCGACACGCGACGCCCCTCGAGTCCGTTTTGCCGGATCGATGCGGTGATGGTTTCGCTTTCACCTTTCTTCATCACTAGCGGAGCTTCGAGATCGACGCCCAGGTCGACCGCGGCCTCGGGTCCGATGCCGAGCGTATAGATCGGCTTGCCGAGCTTCACGGCCGGAGACTGCCCCGTGCTGCCGGATGATGCGGCCCCCACCGGAGCGATGCCGGTGTTTTGACCGAAGTCGCTGACCACGACCAGCCCGGCCAGGTTGTTCGTGGCATGGCGTAGCGACAGGTCTTCGAATGCCTTGCCGATGGCGGTGACTTGACCTTTGGTGGTGAGCTGTTCGGCAATTTTCTGCCAGTCGGTTTTGTCGGCCAGCGGATCGACGCCGTCGAGCGAGCGGACGCCGTCGGCCCGATCGAGTACGAAGGTGCGAATGCGAAAATCTTTTTCCAATCGCGCGAACACGTTGTCGGGTTGTTTGAGCTTGGCGCGCACATAGTCCATGCGACTCAGCGCGGTTGAATCGGCGGTTGAATCGCCGGGAGATTTGGTGTCGGCGGTCGCGTCGAGCGAGACGGCCTTGGCCAGTCGGGCTCGTTCGCTTTCGGACAGTTCGTCTTGAATGCCCATGCTATCGGTGCCGTCGAACAAGACCCACAGCAGCGGTCGCGGACGATTGGTAATCTTCAACGTGAGAATCGGATCGGCCAGAATCAGAAACAACAGCACTAGCAATAACCCGCGACTGACGCCCAACAGCAAGCGGATGCTGCGTCGTCCATGCGGCTGCCAGCGCAGATAGAACGAGATCGCGGCGGCCATTAGCACGACCGCGCCGAAGACGATCCAAAACAGACCGTTGCCCTGCGCCCAAGGTGCAGCGAACGACGGCTCGACCGCGTCGATCGACTGCACATTTTCCTGGCCCAAGAGACGGCCGATAGTCTCAGTTACATTCATGAATTACGAATTACGAATTACGAAGGACAAAGTACGAAGGACAAAGTGGCATTCCCTAATTCAACTTCCCCATTTCATTTCGTGTCTTTCGTGTGTTTCGTGGTTAAATTCTCTAGGCGGCGAGCGCGACCGTGTCCGTGGTTTGTTTTTCGGCGCGAGCCCGAAGTTGTGCCGTCAACATCGGCCAGGCCAAAATCAATAGCTCGGCCAGTAGGCAGATCAAAATCGTCAGCACGAGCCACCACCACAGGTTTTGTCCCCAGACCTGCGCGCCTTCGATGCCGATGGTCTCGCCCGGTTCGACCCAGCGAAATTTCGTGCCGGCAGCCTGACCCGAGGCCGAGGTGACCGAAGACTGACTGCCGGCACCGTCGCGAACGCGTTGCTCGAACTGTTCTCGATTGAGCGTCGTCAATTCCGATTCTTCCGCCGGTCCGTTGACGGACAGTGGAATTTCGACCGGTGCGCCGGCGATCGCCGTATCGCTGTTCAACGAGCGTTGCATCAGCACCGTGTAGATGCCCCGCTGTCCGACGTTGCGAATCGCCACGCCGTATTCATCGCCCCCCAAGGCGTCGACGTTCAGCGGTTCTTCGCGACCGTCCGGGCGTCGCAATGTAAACGTCGCCAATCGATCGCTGGTCACCGGCAACAGCACCGGTTCGGTCGAGCCGAAGTTGCGGCTGGGTAATGTCCGCTCGATCATCGAACGCAAGATGCGATCGAACACGAACATCACATCGGTTTTGGGAATCATGTTCCAACTCGAAAACACGCCGCTCGTCACCAGCAGTACCTGACCATGCCCCAGGTTGCGTTCGATCATGTAGGGATGATCGTTCGTGAAGGCGGCCAACGTTCGCGGGCGCGTGCGTTCGATCAAATCGCCGATCTTCGCATGGGAGTTGCTCCGGCCGGCATTGTTCGGGGCTGTATTATCGACCGCACCGCCCTGATTATCGAAAGCACTGCCTTGCACGCCTGCTTCGCCGGCGCTACCACCGCTCCACGCCAGCCAGCGCGGCTCGATCGCGAGTCGTTTCTGTTCGTCGGCCTCGCGGAGTTGCTGCGCGGCGGGATCCAATTTTCCGGCCCGCTCTTGCTCGGCCCATTTGGTTTGGCGCGCGTCGGCTTCGGTCAGGAAGCTGCGCGCCGATTCGATCCGCTGCTGTTCGGCCGCTAACATTTTGTCGATCGTCGGTCGCGACATGTCGGCCGCCACGGCCTTGAAAAACACCGGACGCCAGCCCGTCTCGCCGCCGACGGTGAACAGGCGTTCGTGGTCCTCGCGGCTGGTTTCGGGCAATTGAAAATAGCCGTGGGCCATCGTCGCAAAATTCAAAAAGAACGGCTGCAACTGGCCGGTGGCTTCTTCGAGCGATTGGCCGACCGATGCGGCGGCCAACGGGGCCGGCAAAATTCCATCGCCATCGAGCCAGGCCTGTTCGTTCCAAGCGGCGGCATCGAACTGAGCGCCCGCCGCAATCAGCAGCTGCCCGCCTTGCTCGACATAATCGCGCAACAACGGCACGACCTGATTTCCGCTGTCGCTTTCGGGTTTTGCCACGCCGGCGATCACCACCAGCCGCGCATCGCGCAGTTTTTCGCGGTCCAACTGATCGATGCGCAGATGTCGAACCTTGACCAGTTGCGGCGTCAGGTCGGTGCGCGAAGTCTTGGGTGCCAACAGGCGTCGCAGGTGCCACGACTCGCCGTAACGATCGCGCCGGGGATCTTCCTCATCGCCGTATTGATCGACGAACACGACCGGCAACGAAGCGACGACGGGCACCGAGAGAAATCGGGAATCATCCTCCGGCAAGCGATCCGGCGGTAGCGAGACATTGGCCTGCACCTGGTTGATCAGCCCCGAGACCCGGGCATCTTCGAAGCGATGCTTGAACACCACTTCGGTGGTTTGGCCCGGCTGCAG
>JAYTAU010000331.1:0-4149 GCA_043737375.1 Planctomycetia bacterium | reverse complement strand
GCTCTTGCGCGGGATGATCTTCAGCGCGAGCTGTTCCTTGCCGCGGGCCTCCAAACGGGGCAGATTCCACTGCACGGTTTGTGATGCAGCCACGGCGCTGCCGGTCGAGGCCACACTATTGGCAGCCGTCTCTGCGGCGATCGCGGCCGGCATCTGGGCGTTGCCGACGGTCGGTTTCGAACCGATGACTTCCGCCCAATCGGGAATCTTGATGGTGACCGAAACATCTTGCGCTGCGACATCACCCGAATTCTTGATGATGACGTTGTAGGCCGCCTCTTTACCGATGACGATGGTGCGCGGGCCGGCAGTTTCGACACTCAGCATCGGACTTTGCCGCGTGATGATCACATCGGGATTGCTTGCTCCGGTCGCGTTGAGGCTGCCGGTCATGCGTTCGCTAGCGGTCGATGTAGCTACGCGGTCGGTCGGCGCGTCGCCCGAAAAGCCGCGACGCGACGAGGAGCGTGCATCGGCGGTTTTTTCTCGATCGTTCGTGTCGCCGGTGCGCGATGTCGAGCGGACGACCGAGGCGACTTCCGGCTCTTCGACTGCGGTCGATTCCGTGGTCGATGAAATCGATTGACGAGACTTCGCTGTGCTGCTGCCAGGCGTCGAGTTCGTGTTCGTCGACAAATCGCTGACCGTCGCAGTGCGGCGACTGCTCGTAATTTTAGGTTCGTTGACCGAACTCGTCGCAGGCTCGTCGTTCGCGTCGATGCCGGCCGCTTGATCGGATCCACCCTGTTGCATTGCAGCCAAGCGATCTTTCAACGATCGGGCGGACGGTAGGGCAACTTGCGGCTCTTCAAGTGTAATGTTTGGAGTTTCGATGCTCGCCGCAGGCACACGACGAGCCAGCGTGGGGACCGAATCGGGTTCGATCTCGTCGGGCGAAACGTTGCGCATATCGGCCGGCAGTTTGTTTCCTCGCGACACGACCGGCGGACTCAGATCACCGCGACGTTCGCGTTCGATCTCGACACTGCCGGGCGGACGGCGGGCAGCCGGAGTGGCGAGTTGGCTTGGTCGGGTAGGAGTTTTGGTCTGGTCGGCCATCCAAGCAGCCTGGGTGCGCGTGATGGGTTGGTTGCGACTCTCATCGGCAGCGACCGACTTGCCGGCGGGGTTGCCTTTCGACTTCGCGACAGGATTGCCCTTGGCGTTGCCGATTGGGTTACCCGACGCGCGGCCGGTGCTTGCGGACTTAGCGCGTTGTGTTTGTGTTTGTGTTTGTGTTTGTGTTTGTGTTTGCGGAGCGGCAGTGCGGTTGTCCTGCGTGCGGTTATCCGGCGTACGATTGTCGGATGCACGGTTGGGCGAACTGCCCGAGAACATCGATTCCAGCCGTTGCGAGAACGACGGAGATTCGGGAATCACTTGTCCTGCGCGCGGGTCCTGAGCATGGACGACCGCCGCGATCATTACGCAGGGAACAAACAAAGACAATGTGCGAAAAGATATTGCAACCATGAGACACCCGATCTAGAGGAGTCGTCGCTGAGACGGAATCGTACCCCGTCTATCGGTTGCATCAGTCGTGAGGATTGAGCTATTTTTTTCGGTTGTTTGGTTTGGGGTAATTTCGCAATCTAGGACTACGGATTGCGAGTGTTTGGGAAAATTGGCAGACATGCGCAAGTTCGAGAAGATGCTAGCAGCGACGGCTAAGCATCGACTTTGGCGGTAGCCGGAAGTTCTACCTGCACATCGTGCTGCCGCGTGACCACAAAGCCCAGATCTTGGATCATGCGATAGTCGGCCTCGGGCGCTTGGCCTTTCGTGGTCAAATAGTCGCCGACGAAAATCGAGTTGGCAGCATACAGTCCCAATGCTTGCAACGAGCCAAGGTGCAGCTCGCGCCCGCCGGCAATTCGCAACTCGCTCTGCGGGTTGACCAGCCGCATCATGCACAGCGCCTTCAAACAGAATCGCGGATTAAGCGCACGCTGCCCGGCCAGCGGCGTGCCTTCGATCGGGTTGAGAAAATTGAGCGGGATCGACTCGACCTTGAGATCGCGCAGGGCGAATGCCATTTGAACGATGTCGGCATCGGTTTCGCCCATGCCGATAATCCCGCCCGAGCAAAGTTCGAGTCCCGCCTTGCGAACATTCTGGAGAGTATCGATGCGATCTTGATAAGTGTGCGTCGAGCAAATTTTTTCGTAGTACTGTTCGCTAGTGTTTAAGTTGTGATTAACCTTGTCCACACCGCAGGCCTTTAAGCGCTGAGCATGATCTGCGGTCAATAGCCCCAAGCAAGCACAGATATTCAGCCCGTACTGCTGCTTGATTTGCGGAACGATTTGCGTAATGGCATTGATCTCGCGTTCGTTGGGTTCGCGAGCCGAGATCACAATGCAATAGGTTTTCGAGCCTTGCTCGTGCGCCATGCGGGCACCGTCGAGCAGCTGTTTGGCGTTGAGCAAATTGTAGCGCGGAATCTCGGCGTCCGAGACTTTGGATTGCGAACAGTATCCGCAATCCTCAGGGCACAGGCCGCTCTTGGCGTTCATCAAGAAATATAACTGCACCGTGTTGGCAAAGTGTTGATAACGAACGCGGTAAGTCGCCGCCAGCAGCTCCATCAGCTCCAAGTCGCTCGACTGCAGCACCGATAGCGCTTGATCGAACGTGAGCGGCTCGTCGCGCAACGCCTGTTCAGCCAAGTGATGCCAGTAGCGGATGCCCGGTTTGATGCCGTCGCTAAAGTGCGGAGGAACAGCAACGTCGGCTTTTTGCTTGGGCTCAAACGCAATCGGTGCGGACATAGAAACAACAGGTTGAGGAAATGGCATGAAGAGGAGCGATAATTGATCTCGGTCGCAAATTCTAACATATGTGCTTTCCGGAGGTTAGGCTCAAGTTGCTCTAACACAATCAGCGAGCGGCCGGGCTTATCCCGGCCGTGCACTAGGCAAAAGCCTGACCTACCTTCCGCTTCCCGACATCGCCTCGCGGTGTTACGCTAATACCATGTCACGTCATCATTTGGTTCGGGTGGGCGCTCTAGGGCATGTCGGGAGATTCACGGCGGTCGATGCGGTTCGATATCCGCGCGGCGCTCGGGTCGTCGTGCGCACCAGTCGCGGGCTGGAGCTGGGAGAAATTCTGGCACCCACTCAGGCAACCGGCGATGCGACGATCGAACGGGGCACGACCGATGGCTCGATCTTGCGAGGGGTGACGGTCGAAGATCAGTTGCTCGAAGCGCGGCTCGATCGCAACAAACAAGCCGCATTCGACGCTTGCGTGGCGCAGCTCAGCCAACTTGGCAGCGATGCGGTGCTCTTGGATGTCGAGCAACTGTTCGACGGCCGCTCGTTGTTCTTCTATTTTTTGGGCGAAGTCACCCCGGCCATCGAAGCGTTGATTCATCAATTGTCCGAGACGTACGACAGCGTAGTCCAAGTCCGCAAATTCGCCGAAACCATGGCCGCAGGTTGCGGGCCGGAATGCGGCACTGAAGCGGCAGTAGGCGGGGGTTGTACTACCTGCGCCGTCGGTTGTGCGGTATCGGGAGCGTGCGGAACCAAAAAGCGCTAAATAGGCGGTCTTGTCGCTAACGCTGCAGCGCGCATGGCACCCACGGCTGCGAATGTTATGCGCCTGCCTCGCGATAACGCAAGAATTGGATTAGCCCAACCATTGCCAGGGCGATGCCGCTCCAGCGCATGACCGATTCAGCCGTTTGACCGCGGTTAAGCGCCGACTCCAAGTTGTGCCGACGCTGTTCGTATTCGTGCTTGGCAGCGGCGAGCTGTTGCTCGGTTGTTGAGTCGCCATTGTTCGAATCGTGTGCGTGACCCTTGTGCTGTTTTTGATCGGCACCTGGCTTGGTATGACTGCTGGTGTGCTGCAGATCATGAAACCGTGACGCGGCATCCGCATAACCCTGGGCGTCATCCTCACTCCAGGTAGCGCGCGGACCAAGCCATGGAGCGCAAAACATCGCCCCCCCGACCAGCAGAGCGCCGAAGAGGGCGAGTTGCAACCCGCGGCGGGCTTGCGGCGCTAGGTCGCGGTAAGCGCGATCGCCCCCAATCGAACTCATCGCACGAACTCCTCGGCAGCGACGGTTCGATGATCGTTGATCGATACCAGATAGGCCATCGTAATTTCATCGACCTCGTCGACCAAAAAACCGAC
>JAYTAU010000330.1:0-4151 GCA_043737375.1 Planctomycetia bacterium | reverse complement strand
TAAACTCGATGCGTTCGACGGAATCGGTGCTGGCAAAGAACCCCTCGCCTCCTCGCAGCAATTGTTCGAGCGAATTGAGCTGATCTCGGATAGCCGCTTCGACATGGCGAGTCTGCACTTCGAAAGACGCATGATTCGCTTGCTCGGATTGGCTTTCCGCGACGAACCAGGCCACGAATGTGGCGACACTTCCCACTATCAGTGCCGACATAGGCACCAAGAAAGTTCGCCAGATTCGTTTCTTGTTATCGACAGTCACAGCGGTGGGAAGTAAGTGAAGGTTGATTGCGAAACAAAGACCCAAACATCGAAGCTAGGGATGGATCGGCACCAAGTCGCCGTCGCGTACGATCCGCTGACCGCGACTGCCCAGCATGAACTCGATGAACAACTGACGTTCGCCGGTCGGTTCGCCATCGGTCAACAACTGTAAGGGACGGCACAAAGGATAGCTGCCGTTGGCGATGTTCTTGGTTCCCGCTGCGACGCCGTCGAGCGACAATAGTTTGATCGCTTGACCTTTTTGCATGGCATGCTCGGCCGCACCCAGCGATGAATAGCCGATTCCGTGCGGAGTCTTCGCCACAAGTTCGATAATTTCTTCATTGCCCCCAATCGTTGTCCTGGAGCGTGCTCCGTTGCCTGGATCCCCTTTTTTCCATTTCATAAATGTCGTTAGCACCTCGTTGTCGACCCGCTCGTTCGACTCCAGCGCAAGATATTCGATAAACAAATCGTGAGAGCCTGATTTTTTATGCCGCGAAAACCGTACGATCTCGGCATCGGCACCACCCACCTGTTTCCAGTTCCCGATGCTTCCCGTATAAATTTGACGTACCTGTGCGGTATTTATAACGTCACAGGAGTTTGCTGCATTTAGAATGATTGCGATCCCGTCATATCCGATGGGTGTGGAAACGACGTGAGGATATTTGGCCGCTTCTCGATCGGTCAGTTCGCGCGATGCGGTGCCGATCGAAACTTCGCGCGCTCCAATCGCTCGAATGCCCTCAACGGAACCGCCTGTTTCGACCACGATTTTCAAATCAGGACGGGTCTCCCGCAGCTCGATTGCCGCCCGATCGATAACGGGTTTAATCGTGCTAGAACCACGAATCGTCAACGTGTCGGCAGCCAGGCTGATGCACGGAGATGCAAAAGCCAGGGCGATTGCTACGAACAACTTGCGAAATGATTTGGTCATGGTGACACCCAAATTTTTCTGCCGACAATGCGGTTACCCCCAACTATCTACGTTAAAATACGTGCCGGTAGCGTCGAACTCTTGCAGATGGCGGTAAGCCGATTACCAGCAGAAGTCCTACCGTTGCTAGGCACGGATCAACCGTCGTTGGCTGGAAAAAACGACCGATCTTGCGAGCGAACAGTACCATCGACCATGCGGGGCGATTATAACAATCACTACGATAATCCGGCCGACCGCGCGACCGAATGTAACTATCAACCATCATTTACCAAGACGGAGATCAGCTATGAACCGCATTAACTTGATTCGCCGACTGCCGCAAATTGTCCTGCTACTTACCGCCGTTTTCGTCAGCCAAATTTGTACGACGATTGCACTTGTCGTCGCTGCCGACAAAGCGGCCGTCGTTAGTGCCGCCGACGCTGCATCCACCGATCTATTGTCGGGTAACGATTTGTCCAAGCATTGGACGACCAAAGGCAACTGGAGTCTCGATGCCGATGGCGTGGTGTCGCTGAAGCCTCGGCCTGGCGAGAGCGGCTGGACGCGCTATGACTCTTATCTGTGGTTGAACAAAGAGTACAAAGACTTCGACGCGCAGTTCGAATACAAAGTCGAAAAAGGTGGCAACAGCGGCTTCTACTTCAACGTGTCCGACAAGGCCGATCCGGTCACCAAAGGAATCGAAGTGCAACTGTACGATTCACACGGCAAAGACAAACTGACCGACCACACCTCGGGCGGCATCATTCCAGCGATTCCGCCGACCAAGAACGCCGCCAAACCCGCCGGTGAATGGAACCAAGTGCAAGTCATCCGCAAGGGCGACAACCTGACGGTTAAGCTCAATGGCGAAGTGGTCAACGAAATCAAATTGGACCATGAAAAACTGAAAGGCCGGCCCGCGAGCGGCGCGATCGGGTTTCAAGATCACGGCCTGCCGCTGGCGCTGCGCAAGATGAGCATTCGCGGGAATTAAGTGGCGGATGGAAAACAACTTCCTTACTATTCCCTCTCCCTTGTGGAAGCAGCGAGGTATCGAGCGGTGAGGGGGCGGAGATATCGGGAAGTTATTTTTCGACCGGTCCCAAGTTCGACGTCGCATTACTAAGGGGCGAATAAAAGCCTCGCGTAAAGGCGCAGAGTCGCAAAGGAAGGAAGTTGCTTTCTCGGCGTGCTAGAACATTTGAAATCGGTCGGCGGTGCGACAAGCACACCTACAATTCTGACGCTCAAGCGAACGGGTTACGAGCCGGGCGGCTGCGGAGACTGTTGGCTTCTGCGTCGAGGCCGCCTTCCGGGTTCACAAAGACTTCCTTCACCGGGTCGAACGACAACTTGCGATTGAGAATCCAGGCGATCGCTGCCGCGTGACAGACGGTGTGTGAGCGACGCATCACCTCGGCGTTGGCAACCGGCTTTGCGCGAGACTTAACACAGTCAAAAAAATTGCGGGCATGCGTTGCGGCGTCCAGCCCCTTGGCCAACTTGGCGGTATCGGGTGCTTCGCTCTGCAGCGAAGCGGGAGTAATGTCCATGCCGCCGCTGTCACCTGTCTCGACCGAGCCCGCATCGCCGACGAACCGCACCGGACAGGTGCCGAGCTTCGTGTTCCAGTTGGGAGCGCGATCGCCGAACGGGGTCTTTAAGAAGTCGATGATGAGTTTCACACCGCTGGTGTACCGGCAAGTGACGTTGGTCGCGGACGGTTCGAACTCGGTCGGTGACGTGTCATCGGCGTTGATGCTCCACTGGCAGAGATCGACGGTATGCGCACCCCAGTCGAGTAACCGGGCGCCGGAGTCGAAATCGTAAATGCCGCGCCAGCCGCCGTTCACGTATTTCTGATTATAAGGACGCCAGGGAGCAGGTCCGAGCCACAGGTTCCAGTCGACAACATCGCGCGCCGGCGTCGGTTCGCTCGGCAGCCAATCATTTTGCAGGGTCGGCACATAGGCCGAAGCATACAGCGTATGGATTTTTCCGAGCTTGCCCGTCTGGGCCAGCTTGACTGCCTGGATAAAGTTGGGCACGCTGCGGCGTTGGGTGCCGGCCTGGAAGACGCGGTCGGTTTTTTTGATGGTGTCGGCGAGTGCTTTGCAGACATCGATGGTAATGCCACACGGCTTCTCGCTATAAACATCCTTGCCCGCTTCGGCCGCCATGATCGAGGCAGGCCCGTGCCAGCGGTCACCGGTGGCAATCAGCACGGCATCGATATCTTTGCGATCGAGGATCTCGCGGAAGTCGCGATACAGCTTGAGATCCTGATTGCCGTAATGCTTGTCGACCAGTTCCTTGCCGGCGTCGCGTCGCGAAGCCTGCACGTCGGCGATCGCAACGCACTGTACATCGGGCAGCCCGAGCATGCCCGGCAGCACGTACTTGCAGCGGGGACCGATGCCGATCACACCGAGCGTAATCCGTTCGCTGGCTGCGGCTTTTTTCGGTTCAAGCCCCAGCGCGCTGCCGGGTATGAACGTCGGCAGGGCAGTGACTCCCAGTGCGGCAGCCGAACGAACAAGAAAATCACGACGATTCGTACTATCGATCGAAGCCATGCGTTGTACTCCCGAAGTTCTGCACGCATTCACGGCCTGGCGTGACATGGCAGTCTTCTGTTAAATGGCGGACATAAATTCGTTTGCGATAAAACGTGATCCTCGTCGCCGCGTCGGGATAATATGTTATATCCCATCGTTGGCGACCGAGCGATTTATGCTTACGCAGCCTAGCTATTGAGGAGGCACTTGTCGAGTTTTTTGAGAACCGTTGCGCGTTTAAATTTAGAAGTTCTAACAAAACGCCGCCCGCAATGTGTGCCACTGGCTCTACCTGAGCCTATTGTCCTGAGTCACAAATCATTATTTAGCTATGGCGCGATCGGTCGTGGTCGTTTATGTTGTGGTTCGGGGCCATGCAACCGAACCGAAAGCCGATCATG
>JAYTAU010000329.1:0-1565 GCA_043737375.1 Planctomycetia bacterium | reverse complement strand
TCAAGCGGGCCGGAGGCCGCGCCGCTAAGCATCAGTCAAAATCGACACCCCACACACAACTCCGCAGTCGTCCCTCTTGGCTTCGCACTTCCCGCTCTCCACTCCGCACGTCCTAGTACTCTCGCTTTGTCGTGATGCCCGGTTGCGGTACGGGGTACTTGCCCGTTGCATCGGCCAGCAGCGGCGCGCTGCCATCGAGTGTCAGTTTGTCGACCCCTGGGGCCAACTCATGTTCGTGGTTCAACATCTCGTCGAAGGTGATGACTTGTCCGGTGTGGCAGGCCATCCGTCCCATCGCCGTGACCAAGCTGGCCTTCGCACCGCGCTCGACTTCGTTGTACGGCCGATCGCCGATGATCGCTCCGACCAGATCGTCCCATTCCAGTTGGTACGGGTTGGGCTCCGGCGGCGGATACTGCCAGGCGATCTCGGATTTGACATGTTTCTGCCCTTTATAAATTCGGCACTTCGACGGGGCATGGCCCGAGGTCGAAATCACGGCCGAGCCTTTGCTGCCATGCGCGTAGCTGGCAAACTCGTCGTAACAGCCGCTGATGCAACGCCCTTCGAGCATGAACTTGGTGCCGTCGGCAAACGTGTATTCGGTCGTGTAGGAGTCGAAGTTTTGATCGACGTAGTCACCGCGGAAGTGCCGTCCGCCGAAGCCCTTGGCCTCTACCGGCCAGGCGTCCTTCATCCAGCAACATTCGTCGATGTTATGAATCATGAAATCGCTGAACGCGCCGCCGCTGGCCCACAGAAACGAATGAAAATTGCGGATCTGATAGTGCAATTCGCTTTCCCCGGCCGGCTTCGCCTTCGAAAAGCAGGAAGCCGTGGGGCCCGCCAAACGGTAGGCGCGCAACAACAACAGCTCGCCGATCTCGCCTTGCTTGATGCGATCGAACAATTCGCCGCGAGCCTTGCAATGTCGACACATCAGCCCGACGCCGACCTTCAGGTTTTTCTTGGAGGCCTCTTCACCGAGCTTCAGCATTTTGCGCGTGCTGGGACCGTCGACCGTGATCGGCTTCTCCATGAAGACGTGCAGCCCCTTCTCGATCGCGTAAGCGAACTGCGGCCAACGAAACGCCGGCGGCGTGGCCAGAATTGCGATGTCGCCGGGCTTCAGGCAGTCCATCGCTTGCTTGTAGCCGTCGAAGCCGATGAACTTGCGATCGGCGGGTACGTCGACTTGCTTGTCGAGTTGTTGCTTGAGTCCGCGATAGCTATCGCCCAAGCGTTTTTCGAAGACATCGGCCATGGCGACCAGCTTGGTCGCACCGCTTTTGTTGCGCATCGCCTCGCTGGCAGCGCCGGTCCCACGACCGCCGCAACCGACCAGCGCCAGTTGAATGGTGCTGCTGTCAGCGGCGTGAACATGCGGTATCGACATGCCGACAAATGCCGATGCGGCCGCGATGGTGCCGGTGTGTTTAAGCAGATCGCGGCGCGACAGGCCGCTTTGAGCGTTCTGATCCATGTAAAAAAATCCCCCGAGAATGATTGAACCAACGGACACCCCGATGGTTTTAATTTAGTTGAACCGTCGCGCGGATGCAAAA
>JAYTAU010000328.1:0-1566 GCA_043737375.1 Planctomycetia bacterium | reverse complement strand
CCCGTCGACGATTGTAATCTGGCGCGAAGCAGGAATGCCAGCAATCGGCCGATAGTGCGTTTTATGCCCACGGCTTTAGCCGGCAATCACTTGCCTTGCGACGCGCCCTCGAGTTTCAGCGTTAAGCGCGCAGCGTCGACACGCGGTCGCAGACCGCCCAAGGCATGGGTACAGATGCGGGCACCAAGGTGTTCCTCTTCGGGTGGCAAGACCAACGTCTCCAAGTCAGCGATGACATGCCGTCCTAATCGCAGGGTCGCGATCTTGGCTTTTGAAAGCGCTACGTCTCGTTTGCCATCGACGCGAATCGTCGTTTTTTCACCCCGCGCGTCCAGCTTTAGACCCAGAAGTTCGGCCATACCATGCGTAATGATCGTCGGCTCGGTTGATTCGAACAGACTAAAGGTCAGCGGAGTTTCTTCGTTGGCTATGGCACCTAACCGCAGTTGTTTCCCCTCGCGATACAGGCCTACCGTGTCGCCAAGTACCAATTTTTCGATACGCGACAAACGGCTCGACTCGGTCGCGTAGTTCTTGCCCGCGCCAAGTTGACGCGGCGGTTCCAATGCATCGATCGCCGCGGCCAGGCGCGGATGTTTGCGTAGCTGTTCGTAAGAGTTTGGCACCTCAACGGCCAAACGATGAATGGCCAGCAACGACAACGTCACCTCGGCGCGAGAATTTGCCAGTTCGATGGCGGCAGGTTTTAACGGTCGACTGCCGCCCAGTTTATCGGGCTCGACGATCGAACGTTTAAGTTGCTGGAGCTGGTTTGACTGCCGTTTCAGTTCTTCATCGAATAGCTTGCGTTGCGGGCTACCCGACTTCACCGCGTTGGCCGATTCCTGATTGCGCTTGTGATCGGCCGTGAGTTGGGTGAGTTGGACGCGAAGTTGCTCGTTTTGATCGAGTAGGTTTTCGACCGTTTTGCGAGCTTCTTGAAATCTACGGTCGAGCCGATCGATGTTGGCCAGCCGTTCACGCAATTCGAATTCGGTTTGTGAAAGCCAAACTCGGTCGACGCGACGCAACCCGGCCGCAACCAGCGTATCGTCCGGCTCTGCAGCGAGTAGCAACTGTGGGATTAGGAAAAAAAGGGAGATATTTAAAAGCCGAAACCCTCTGGAGCATTTCATGCTGTGTTCCCCGTTCGACGCGCAGATACCGAATTGTTCATCACGACCGCGAGGAGCCGTCGGCCTGATCGCTCCGCAGTTCCCTTGAACACCGATCCTCGTGCACAACCGTCATTAGCGATTTGTCGTGCATAGTCTGTGCTGCTGCCCTGCGTATTCAGTCTTAGGTAATAGCCGGACGATGTACAACACATAGCCGACAATTTTTTGTTACGGCGGTAACTTTCGATAAGTCGTCGCGATACGGCGGCTGGGCTTGCCGCGGCAAAGCGGTTCGCCGCCATGGCAGCCACGACTGCCGTTTCAGTTGCAAGGAGCAGTGAATACCATGTGGAAATCCTTCTTCCTAGCGGCCGGAATTTTTACGTTCGTGCTGGGCTTGGAATGCATGTTAATCGATCGGGCATCGTGGTCGGGCGAAAAAGGAGGG
>JAYTAU010000327.1:0-10189 GCA_043737375.1 Planctomycetia bacterium | reverse complement strand
ATAAATGAACCCCTCGTTGTCGATATACTTGACCAGAAATCCGATCTGATCGCAGTGCCCGGCCAACATGATGCGCATCGGCGCAGCGGCGTTCTTGACGGCGATCACGTTGCCATGCAAATCGGTACTGACACGCTCGGCGAATGCGCCGACATATTTGCGAACAATGTCTTGAACCGGCCGCTCAAATCCCGACGGACTGGGGGTATTGAGCAGATCAATCAAGAATTGCTTGGCGGTATCATCCATGATTTGTCATCCGTACTGGAGAACTGGCTATCGGGCTATCCGCATCTAAACGGCATCACGACCAAACTCCGTTCAGGATCGATGCGATGCTGATGATGTAATTTCGATGGCATAAAACTACAGTCGAACTTGCGCCCGCTCGATCTGGTCGATGATCTGCTTAACGCTCTTGGCACCATGCTTTTGAATGAGCGACTGTAGTCCGAGAATCGTACCGACATCGGCCGTGCCGGTCGCAACTTGCGCCGCTGGACGACCGCGCTTCTTCGGACTCTTTTTGGAGTCCTTGGATTTGACCATGCTGACCATTTGCGGGCTGACGGTGATGCCCTCTTCTTTTAGCGCGGCGGCAATTTCGGTGGGGGAATGAATTCCGCCGGCGATCTTATCGCGAATTTTCTGACTTTTGTTGACTTTGCGCTTGGCAGTGGCCATCGATACTTCCTTAGTTACTGGTTGTTAAGCTTTATACACCCTGATCACCGTCGATCAACAGTATATATTATCATACAATATAAAGTTCGAGAATTCAGCACAATTCGCGTCGAATGTACAACGTTGCAAATCTCCGATGGAGAGTGGTCAACACAACACATTGCGACGTCTTATCAGCCGGCTGGGGGTGATGGAGGTAGCTGATTCGGAGGTGGCACATTCTGACGAGGCGGCGACGACACCGGCGGGATTGCGGACATATCGCTAACAGAGGGTACTCCCGAGGCATCGCGCGTCAGTGGAGGCAATCCAAATGCCTCGCGCTGTTCGTCGATGGCGACTTCTTCCAGCTCGGTGCCGTCTTCGTCTTTACGAAGCAAGAAATAGATCGCCGTCATCGCCGACCAAAAATAGGCAAACAAAAATGCGTGGGCAATTACATTCACGCAGGACCACCAAAAGCCGATCATCGAACTGCCGGCGGTAAGCATGCTCCATTCGCCGGCGGGTTTAGTTCCACTGTTGGCCATATCGAAGATCTCGGTCGCGCGTAAATTCCCCGCGCCCCAACTGACCCCCCAAAAACCTAGTTGAACCAACAGGTTGGCAAACAATACAACGACCACCCAAGCCAAAAACCCCAGCACTGATGCGACGACCGTATACATTAAATATCGGATCGGCCGATGATAGGTATATGAATAGGCGCGGCTGAGCGCATCGAACGGATCGGTGTTCTCAGCGGCGATGGTCGGCCACATCAGCGGCCAGCCAAACCATAGGCCCACTAACAAGATCGCCATGATCACGCCGGCAATCAACACTAGCGGCCAAACGATTCCGGCAATCAGTACGAAGAAATCCGCTCGCATCAGCAGTCCCAAAACAGCCAGCGGAACTGCCAACAAAAACACTGCCAACATCGGGATCAACGCCGCCGTCAAGAACGACGGCCAACGGCGAATGCCATAAGCCAGCGCCGCCCGGAAACCCAATTTATCGCCGCGCGCCAGTTGCAACGCGGCAATACGCGTGATCCCCGCGCCGAATAGCGACCAGACAATCAACCCCCACAGTCCCAGCAGAAGCAGTAGCGTAAATGCAACGAATGACCATTGCATGTTGAATAACTCGGCGAAGTAATTGCTGAGATGGGTCCAGGCGCGGAAAAAGGGGCTGTGACCCACTCGGGTAATACCGTCGGTCATTGAAGAACCGACATCAGGCGATTCGGCCCAGAGCCAAGGGAGTGACGACCGATTCGCAACGGTACTGTTTCCAGAATGCGGTTCGACCGGAATGGTGCGCAGGATCCTTTGTACCCCCAAGTCATCGCTGCCCGAATAAATGAAGCCGATGGCACGCCAACCGGCTGCCGTGGCAACCAGTGCCATTGCGGCGAGCAGAAGTACGCTGGGCGAGAACGCGATTTTAATTGCCCCGGCAATTCGCAACCATGGAAACAGTTCCAGCCAAGCAACTTCGCGTACGCGTGTACTATCAGCCATGCCATCTATCCAATCGTGTCAGAAAAGACAATTCAAGAAAACTCACGAATGCCCGGATTATAGATGCTAGCACCGGCGTATGCCACTGCTCGCTTGCCGCTAACCCGATGGCGGTCAAAGGGTATATTCTACACACTGTTGGGAGTCGGTCGAATTGATTCAACCGGTAGCCAAAAAGCGCCGGAGTTTGGGCGACGTTATCGGGATCGAATAACTCACACAAGCGCGCCCAAAGGTCTGGCGACCTTGGCTAGGCGGGGTTAACCCGTGCCCCGACCACAACCGAACATTAGTCGTAGTCGTTTTCGGAACCGCGTCCGTGGCTGCGGTCGCCGTCAGGATCTTCGGCCCGTTCGATGGGCAGGCCCTGTTTCTCGTCGAGCCAACGTCCCAGATCGATCAGCCGACAGCGCTCGCTGCAGAACGGCATCGATTTTGTCGTTGCCTGATCGACGGGAGTTTCGCAGACCGGACAGCGAAGCATGGCAGAGGGACCGGAGATACGCGCTTCGTTGCCGACACGCAGCAATGAAACAGAAGGCAACAGAGATAACGGAGAATTTATTGTCTAACGACCGATTGGGTCTCGCCTTAGTCAATTCATTCAGAATGTTCGATGAGCAGATTTACAAGTGTGGCCTCACTCTGTTTCCTCTGTTTCCTCCTGTCAATTGGCAATCGCGCTTCGCAAAATAAACGGTTGATTCCAACCGGCCATTGGGCTTTCTCAGGACTTACGTTTTGACTTCGATGCCGATTTCGAGGGCTTCGAGTGCGATCGTGACTCGGATTTGGATTCTGCTTTTGATTCGGACTTCGTCTCGGATTTCGATCCGCTAGACGACTCGGTCTTCGATTCGTTTTTACTTTCCGATTTCGATTCGGATTTGCTCTCGCCGCCGCCTTTGGAATCCCCACCGCTTTTCGAATCGCTACTCTCACTCGCGGCAGACTTGTCGGCCGCGGCACTTTTATTGTAGGAGTCGCCGCGATAGTCGGTGGTGTAAAAGCCCGAGCCTTTGAAAATCAACGCCGCTCCCGTACCGAATAAGCGGCGCAGCTTTGCTTTCTTGCAAGTCGGGCATTTTTTCAACAGCGGATCGTTAATGCCTTGAAAGTGTTCGAACTTATGTTCGCAAGCATCGCAGACGTAATCGTAGGTGGGCATGTGGGGCGAGAGTATCGTTAAAATCAAAATGAGATCTGTCCTACATGAAACGGAATGAATTCCGTTTTACGAATTGCGGAATGAATTCCGTCCTACTCGGCTTTGCTCACGACGACCTGCGCCGGGCGAATCACTCGGTCGTGCAACGTATAGCCGACCTGACCGACCGCTACGACCGTATTGGGCGGATGTTCTGCACTGGGCTGTTGCATAATAGCTTGATGCAACGCCGGATCGAATGCTTGTCCCTGCGCGTCGATCCGTTTGGCGTTGTGCCGCTCGAACACGCCATCCAATTGCGATGCCAACAGCTTGAATCCTGACAACAAACTGGCCCGATCGTCGGTTTTGTCGGCGGCTTCGATTGCGCGGGAAATATTGTCAAGCACAGGCAATAGATCCGTCAGCAACGATTGTTCGGCAAAGCGGCGCTCGTCATCCATCTCGCGACGGGTGCGCTTGCGGAAATTGTCGAGCTCGGCTTGCGATCGCAACAAACGGTCTTGCAATTCGTGGAACTTCAGCTTCCATTGGTCAGCGTCGTTATCGCTCGACTCCGTGTCGAACGACTGCGCCGAATCGCGTCGAGTATCGCCGGTGCTGCCGGCAATCGCTTCATCGACGGTCAGGTCCGCTTCGTCGTAACTGTTTTGGTCGATAGGTTCGGGCATATTTCTTTCAGGCATGTTGGTCTGCTCCACGTTATTACGCGACCCTGTGGGATCGATTGACTACGGCAGTTGTTACGATTCGAAGAACAGCCGGGGTAAACCCGGCCGCTCGCTAGCGGAATTACTCTTCCGGCACAAAGTAATCTTTCAGCTTTTCAAAAAATGATTTACGGTGCGGGCTGACATTGGCTTTTTCTTCCGACGCCAATTCCCTCAGCAATTCTTCTTCGCGCGGCGAGAGCGTCTTGGGCACCTCGATATTGATCTGAACCAGCAAGTCTCCCTTGCCGCGATGCCGTGGATCGGGCATTCCGCGTCCGCGCATTTTGAACACATCGCCCGGCTGAGTTCCAGCAGCGATATCCAGGTTCTCAGTCCCGTCGAGCGTGGGAACTTCAATCGTCGCACCCAACGCGGCCTGTGCGTAGGAGATCGGAATCCGGCAGATCAGATGTTGCCCCTCGCGCTGAAACAGCGAGTGTTCGCGAATCTCGATCAGTACGTATGCGTCGCCCGAAGGACCGCCGTTGGGGCTGGGTTCGCCTTCACCTGCCAGTCGCATCCGCATCTGATGGTCGATGCCGGCGGGAATAATCACTTCACGTTTGACCCGCTTGCCAATCGCTCCTTGACCGCGACACTTGGCACAGGCATCTTTTACCACCTTGCCGTCGCCGTTGCAAACTGGACAGGTCGTTTGAACTCGAAAGACTCCCGACGACTGCACGACCTGGCCTCGCCCGCCGCAATAACTGCAGGGCTGCGGTTTGGTTCCGGGTTTTGCGCCGGAACCCTTGCAATCGGTACAAGCCTCGTGGCGTTCGAGTTCGACGGTCTTCGTTACTCCGCGCGCCGCTTCGAGCAAATCGAGCGTGACGGTGCAGCCGATGTCGGCTCCTTTGCGAACGCGCCGACCGCCGCGCGAACTTCCGCCGCCGCCAAAAAAATCGCCGAATCCACCGCCGCCGCCGCCGAAGATATCGCCGAATGCCGAGAAGATGTCGTTGATGTCGTTGAACTGCGATGCGCCGCCGTCGACCCCCGCATGACCGTAGCGATCATACCGAGCGCGCTTGTCGGCATCGTGGAGGACTTCGAACGCCTCGGCCGATTCTTTGAAGAGCGTGATCGCTTCTTGATTGCCCGGATTCTTGTCGGGATGATATTTGATCGCCAGTTTGCGATACGAAACGGCAATCTCTTGGCTGGTGGCGGTTCGTTCGACACTCAGCACTTCGTAATAATCACGTTTTGAGGCCATCGTCGCCATATTTAAGTCCGCGCCGCAAGCGGGCCACTTCGTTTGGGAAGTGGCCCGTGGCGGACGATTGTTTACTAATTTAACTCTCCCTCTCCCTTTGGGAGAGGGAAAATTCACGAGCGTCTATACTATCGCACGGTCGATTCGTTGCGGCCGCGCTCGTTATCTTCTTTGTCGATATTGGTGACTAAAGCTTCGGTAGTGAGCATCAATGATGCGATGCTCGCCGCATTGCTCAGCGCACTACGCACAACCTTGACCGGGTCGATGATACCGGCCTTGAACATGTCAACGTACTCCCCCTTGTTGGCGTCATAGCCCATGTTGCCCGACTTCTGCGCGACTTCGTCGGCAACCACGCTGCCGTCGATGCCACAGTTATCGGCAATTTGACGCATCGGAGCGTCGAGGCAATTCAGAATAATTTCGACGCCGATTTTCTCGTCACCCTTGGCCGCCGACTTGGCTTTTTCCACGGCCTCGCGGCAACGCAACAGGGCCACACCGCCGCCGGGCAAAATACCTTCTTCGACCGCCGCACGCGTGGCGTGCAACGCATCTTCGACACGGGCCTTCTTCTGCTTCATTTCGGCTTCGGTTCCGGCGCCGACCGAAATAATCGCCACTCCGCCGGTCAACTTGGCCAGCCGCTCTTGGAACTTCTCCTTGTCGTATTCGCTTTCGACGGCGTCGATCTGATTGCGAATTTGTTGAATCCGATTTTGAATGTCGGCTGTCTTGCCGGCACCCTGCACGATGGTCGTATCGTTCTTGTCGACCGTGATGTGCTTGGCACGACCAAGTTGAGCCAGCGTCAGGCTTTCGAGCTTGATGCCCAAGTCCTCGCTGATCAGCGTGCCGCCGGTCAACACAGCAATGTCGGCCAGCATCGCCTTGCGACGATCGCCGAAACCGGGGGCTTTGACCGCACAGATGTTCAACACGCCGCGCAGTTTGTTGACGACCAACGCGGTCAGAGCTTCGCCATCGACATCTTCGGCAATGACCAACAGCGGCTTAGCGCCTTGAGCAACTTGCTCGAGCAACGGCACCAATTCGCGGAGGTTGCTGATTTTTTTCTCGTGAATCAAAATGTAGGCGTCTTCGAGTACGCACTCCATTTCGGCCGGCTTGTTGATGAAGTAGGGCGAGATGAAACCCTTGTCGAACTGCATGCCTTCGACCAGTTCGAGCGTGGTCTGCATACTCTTGCCTTCTTCAACGGTGATGACACCGTCTTTGCCGACCTTCTCCATGGCGTCGGCCAACAAGTTACCGATCTCCATGTCGCTGTTGGCGCTAATCGCGCCGACCTGAGCGATTTCGCTCTTGCTGCTGACCGGTTTGGCCATGCCCTTGAGATGTTCGGTGGCCGCTTCGACGGCTTTGTCGATGCCACGACGAATGGCCGTCGGGTTACTGCCGGCCGCGACGTTGCGAATGCCTTCTTTGAAAATCGCACGAGCCAATACCGTGGCCGTCGTCGTGCCGTCGCCGGCGATATCGGACGTCTTGCTGGCGACTTCGTTGACGAGCTTGGCACCCATATTCTCGAACGGATCGTCGAGCTCGATTTCCTTACTGACCGTGACGCCGTCTTTGGTGACGGTCGGGCCGCCGAACGACTTGTTGATGATCACGTTGCGGCCGGTCGGGCCCATCGTGACCGCCACCGCGTCGGCCAGTTTTTCGACCCCCTTGAGCATCTTGGCTCGGGCCTGATCTTCGAACATTAATTGCTTAGCCACGATATTCGTTTCCTATCGGTTTAAAATCTGAATTTCGTATTGAATCAAATGGACGCCTTGTAAAGCCGCGACCATTGGTCGCGACTCGGTCGGATCACAGCTTCCGGCGCGACCACTGGTCGCGGCTTTACACGAAAGCTCCGTGCCTCCGTGTCTCTGTGGTGAAAACTATGCGATGACTTTGGCCAGAATTTCCGACTCGCGGAGGATCTTGACTTCTTGACCGTCGACTTCGATGTCGCTGCCTGAGTACTTGCCATAGATCACGACGTCGCCGATCGATACCGACAGGTCGCCGCGCTCGCCGCTATCGAGCAGCCGGCCTGGGCCGACCGAGATCACGGTACCGCGTTGCGGTTTTTCCTTGGCAGCGTCGGGCAGCAAGATGCCGCCCGCAGTTCGCTCTTCGGCTTCGACGGGTTCGACCACCACGCGATCATCCAACGGACGCAAGCGTAAATCAGCCATGTGTGTGTTCCTTGGTAAATATGGTGTGATTGAAGTTGATGATTGTTGTATTGGGCGTTACTGCCAATTCCAGTGTGTCGGACTTACATGGAGTGAGAATTGATTTCAAACCCTCACCGCTCGTTACCTCGCTGCCTCTCCCAGAGGGAGAGGGAATATGTGATAGGTCACGCGCTGGGCGAAACGTTCTTACATCATGCCGCCCATTCCACCCATACCCATTCCTCCCATGCCGCCGCCGCCCATACCACCACCCATGCCGTGGTCATGACCGCCGCCGCCGTGATCGTCGTCGCCGCCTTCGGACGGGATCTCCGTAATCAGCGATTCAGTGGTCAACAGCAGCGAAGCGACACTCGCGGCATTCTGCAAGGCAGTGCGAACGACCTTGGCCGGATCGATAATGCCCGCAGCGACCAGATCGCCGTAGACATTCTTATCTGCATCGTAGCCGTCGTTCTTGCCCTTCATTTGTCGAACGCGATTCACGACCACGCCGCCGTCGAATCCGGCATTCTCGGCAATCGCACGCAAAGGCACATCGAGCACGTTGCGAACGATACGAGCACCGTGAGCCTCATCACCTTGCAGGTCGAGCTTGTCGATCACCTTCTCGCAACGCAGCAGTGCCACGCCGCCGCCGGGCACGATACCTTCGTTGAGCGCGGCTTGAGTCGCGGCCTTGGCGTCTTCGATCAGGTATTTACGTTCCTTCATTTCGGTTTCAGTCGAGGCACCGACGTTGATCTGCGCCACGCCGCCGGCCAACTTGGCCAGACGCTCTTGTAGCTTCTCGCGATCGTACTCGCTGTCGGTCGTGCCGATCTCGCGACGAATCGCATCGGCGCGGCCGGTGATTTCTTCTTTCTTACCCGCACCGCTGACCAGCGTGGTCATCTCGGCGGTAATATGGAACTTCTTGGCGCGGCCGAGATCGGTCAGCTTGACGGCGTCGAGCTGAATACCGAGATCCTTGAAGATGGCCGTTCCGCCGGTCAACACGGCCAAGTCGCCCAAGATCGCTTTGCGACGGTCGCCGTAACCCGGTGCCTTGACGGCACAGACATTCAAAATGCCGCGCATCTTGTTGACGACCAAGGTCGCCAGAGCTTCGCCTTCGACATCTTCGGCGATGATCAACAGCGGCTTGCCCGACTTGCTGATCGCTTCGAGCAGCGGGACCAAATTTTTGGCGCTGCTGATCTTCTCTTCATAGATCAACACGTAAGCGTTTTCGAGCTGGACGGTCTGATCGTCCTGGTTGGTCACGAAGTGCGGCGACAGATAGCCGCGGTCGAACTGCATGCCTTCGACAATGTCGACATACGTTTCGTTTTGCTTGCCTTCTTCGACCGTGATCACACCGTCTTTACCGACCTTCATAAAGGCTTCGGCCAAAACATTGCCGACCGACGAGTCGTTGTTACCGGCAATCGTGGCGATTTGCTGAATCTCTTTTTTGTTCTTGTCGCTGATCGGCGTCGCCATTTTCAGTACGGCTTCCGAAACGGCTTCGGTCGCCTTGGCAATTCCTCGCGAGAGCGCCATCGGATCGGCTCCGGCGGCAATCATCTTCAGCCCTTCGCGAAAAATCGCTTCGGCCAAAACCGTGGCCGTGGTCGTGCCGTCGCCGGCGACGGTGTTCGTCTTGCTGGCGGCTTCTTTAATGAGCTGAGCGCCCAAGTTTTCGAACGGACAATCCAGTTCGATGTCTTCAGCCACGGTGACGCCGTCTTTAGTCACTTTGGGCGAACCCCAGCCCTTGTCCAACACGGCATTGCGTCCGCGCGGGCCGAGCGTGCTTTTTACCGCACGGGCCAGTTTGGCTGCGCCAGCCGCTAGCGGCTTACGGGCTTCGTCGTCAAACACCATCTGTTTTGCCACAGCAAAGATCCTCCTAAGAGTCGTGAATCAGTGAATTGAATCTAACTTTGTATTGGGAAATCGTATGATTCAGAGCCTCGCTGTCTTCAGCGAGGGAACGGATCAACAGTCAAACTGGCAGCCCATGGTGAATTGAAGCCGCATAAAAGCAAGGCCCGTGCCGAAGCGGCGGCGAATCAGCGTAACTCGAACAATGGCTTTCGGTTAGCTTGATTTCAGTGAACGGGCGAGTACGCTGGGGGTTCGCGGGCCAACACCCACTTTGCCATTTTGGCATGTAGCGAAAGTCTGCTTTTGTCGAGCCGCGATCCGTAACGTTTGGGTGGTACGGTCATTATCTAGTCTCCAGTGGATTTAACATAACGGGCTTGCATGCCCGCAGCATCGCCAGTGCTGCACGGAAACCAACTCAAGGACCACGAAGTGATGAATTTAACCGTCGAAGTTTCTCGGACCACTCAACGTTGCCTCAATGTTTTTTATACTCCGGCCGCATTCGCCGTGGCCGTCGCGTTGGCAGCCGTCACCATGAACGGCGCGGCGGTGATTCAGGCCGAAACTTTTACAGTCGCTACCGATGGTATCGATGCCGAATCACGCGACGGTAAATCGGCCGCTGCGGCTTGGGCGTCGCTGGCTTATGCCTGCGAACGGGTGCCGGCCGGCGAACACACCATTCAGCTCGAAGCGGGCACCTATCCGGCAACCAAGACTGCGTTGCCCAAGAACGGCATCACCATTGCCGGACGCGGTCGCGAAGGAGATAAGGCTACACGTGTTGTTGCCGCCGGTGCTTG
>JAYTAU010000326.1:0-4162 GCA_043737375.1 Planctomycetia bacterium | reverse complement strand
ATGTGGGCACCGCGGCCGGTTGGGCTCGCAACGAAGTCAAAGACGCAGTGCCCATCGAATTCGAAATCGATCGCGCTCGCAACATGGTCAAAGACCTTGTGCCGGATATTCGCAAGAACATGCATATCATCGCCAAGGAAGAGGTCGAGGTCGAGCGTCTCAAGGGCCAAATTCAGCAGAACGAACAAAAGCTGACCAAGGATCGCACCGAGCTGATGCGACTGCGAACCGACGCCGCTAGCGGGAAGGACGTGTTTCATTATGCGGGCCGCTCGTACACGGCCAACCAGGTCAAAACCGATCTGACCAACCGCTTCGAGCGGTTCAAAACGTCCGATGCCACATTGGCCAGCCTACGCGACATGCACTCGGCTCGGCAGCAAAGCCTCGACGCGGCCCGGCAAAAGCTCGAAGGCATGTTGGCCGCCAAGCGCAAACTCGAAGTCGATGTCGAGAACTTGGAAGCCCGGCTGAAGATGGTCGAAGTTGCCCAAACAACCAGCCATTGCAGCTTCGACGATAGCCAACTTGGCCGTGTCAAGGAACTGGTCACCGATCTGCGAACCCGGCTGCAAGTGGCCGAAAAAGTGGTCAGCGTCGAAGGGACGTTCAACGACCAGATTCCACTGGAAGCTCCCGCGAGCGAAAACATCGTCGACGAGGTGGCCGAATACTTTGGCGAGAAGGGCGGCGAAAAAGGGGATGTCAAGATCGCGTCGCGGATCGACGAGTGAGGCTGGGGGCTGGAACGGATGGTCGGACAAAGCAGGCGAGTAGCTAAAAAGCGCCAGAGTTTGGGAGACGTTATCGTGATCGAAGATCCCTCCATGCGCGCCCAAGGTCTGGCGACCTTGGCTACTAGAGCGGCAACCAAGCCCACCCATGGAAATGGGTGGGTTTTGGGCAGGATCGTTGTAGCCGAGGTCGTGAGACCTCGGGCGCGCCACGCGAGATGCCTACTACAACAAGGTCTTCCGATCTCTCACGAGATCGGCTACTCGTCAAATCTGATTTGACCGACTACTAGTTTCGACAGACCGCAACTTCATCCCGGCGAGGACGCCTGGGCTAACATTTCTGTGCTCGAGCATTCCGCGATACAATGAACCGCATCGCCTTCAATTCGACTTGGCCCGGCAAACCTGAGCAGCGTTCGTATTCGACGCACCGCAATCGGCCCCAGGTGAAATTAAGGGGTGAAGGTGACGACGGATTCTCCATGACCACCACCAACCGCTTTTTACTCTGGGTCGACTCGGTCGGCGGATACCTGGTTTGCTTGGGCGATACGGTCGTGTTGGGCCAGCCTGCAGTCAACAGTTTGACCGCCGGTAATACGGTCGATGTGCCGATCCTTGGCGATCTGTCACGACGGCATGCTCTGATTCACCGCGACGGCGAAGGGTATTTGATCGAGCCGGTTCGCCAAGTGTCTCTGCGCGACCAACGCATCGAACGCACGATGCCCCTGCACGACGGCGATCTGTTTCAATTGGGCGACAGCGTGCGACTGCGGTTTCGCCGCCCGCACGCGCTCAGTCAGACTGCCCGACTCGAACCGGTCAGTTATCATCGCACCCAACCGGCGACCAGTGCCGTGTTGTTGATGGCCGATAGTTGTATCCTCGGCCCGGCGGCAAGCAGCCACATTGCCTGCTCGCGCTGGACGAGCGACGTAGTGATTCATCGACAACAACCGAATTCACAAGGAAGCCGAGCTTCGAGTAGCCTGGCAAACGCCTTGACGTGCCGCACGCGGGGCCAGTTCACAATCGACGGGGTCGAGCTCAAGGACCGCGGATCGCTGACGATGCAATCGCGCGTCGCCGGGCAGGATTTTTCGTTCAACCTGGAGCCTTTGTAGTTCAGATGAACCACCGAGTCACCGAGGACACAGAGGAAAGAAATGGGGAAGGGCGAATGTGGAATGGGGAATGAAATGCCATGCCGGCGATGTTCTTGATGGTTCGAGATCCGGCTACTTTCAATCCCCACTCCCCACTCCCCACTCCGATTTCCCCATTCGCCGCTCTGTGCTCTCGGTGACTCGGTGGTGAATAATCTTTTTGTAATAGTCGCCAATATTCACTCGAGGCCGGCGAACACTACTCGAACAGGAGATTTCGGCTTCACGGCTGATATAATAAACGTCCACGTCGGCTCCTACTTGCGTTTCGCCCATGAACCCCGCTCAAGCGCAACTCGAACTGCCCGAATCGGCCCCGCCCGGTTCCGCGCGCTTCCTCTATGCCGGCGGTAGCAAACCGCTCGATGGCTACACCATCAAGCGCGGTATCGGGCATGGCGGCTTCGGCGAGGTCTACTACGCCGTCAGCGATGCCGGCAAAGAAGTCGCCATCAAGCTGATCCGCCGCAACTTGGATATCGAGATTCGCGGCGTCACCCAATGCTTGAATCTCAAGCACCCCAACTTGCTCGCTCTGTACGACATCCGTACCGGAGTGCATGAAGAGAATTGGGTGATCATGGAGTACGTGTCGGGCGAGTGCCTGGAAGAGGCGATCAACGCCCATCCGCGCGGCATGCCCATGGACCGCGTGCTGCATTGGTTTCATGGCGTCGCTGCCGGAGTTGCGTACCTGCACGATCATGGCGTCGTACATCGCGACCTGAAGCCGGGCAATATCTTCAGCGATGAAGGCGTGGTGAAGATCGGCGACTACGGGCTGTCGAAGTTCATCTCGTGCAGCCGCCGCAGCGGACAGACCGGCAGCGTGGGCACAGTGCATTACATGGCACCCGAAGTGGCCAACGGTCGCTACGGCAAAGAGATCGACATTTATGCGCTAGGCGTGATTCTGTATGAAATGCTGAGCGGCCATGTGCCGTTCGAGGGCGAAAGCATCGGCGAAGTGTTGATGAAGCACTTAACCGCCGAGCCCGATGTCAGTTGCCTGGCCGAGCCTTATCGAACGATCGTCGCCCGCGCACTCGCCAAAACGCCCGAGGTGCGGTTTCACTCCGTCGGCGAAATGGTGTCGCTGATGCCACAGCTCGCGGGCGGCGGAGCCGTGTTATCTCCGCAAATTCCTCTGCCGCAAAATACCGCGTTCCCATTTCCTGTAGCGAAGCCGGTCGCAGCGCAAGCGGTAGCATATCCGTATCCTTGGCCGCGCGGCCGCAACGGAGCGGCGGCAACATCGCCGATCACTGCGAGCCCGTTTGGCGGCTCTTCGCCGACCACAGCAAACCCGTTTGGCGGCTCTTCGTCGACCACAGCGAACCCGTTTGGCGGTCCGCCGTTGCCCACGATGTTGATCGGGCCGGGGGTGCCCATGCCGAGCGTGATTTTGGAAGAGCCCGTGGCCCGTGCCATACGCGATGCGATCGTGCAGATTCGATTCGCCTGGGCGAATGCCAACATCGCGAAAGGTCCACGGATCACACTCATCATTTTCAGCGTGCTCTTGTTGATTTACACGGCCGGCATTTGGCTCTCGCTGGCGATCACCGGCGGAATGATGTACGCGATTTATCGGATTGTTCGCGGACTGTTGCTTTGGTTCATCGGTCCGCAAACCGCGGGCCTCCAATACCCGATCCCCGACCTCCGATCCTCTCAGCCTCTAGCCTCTAGCCTCAAGCCCCAAGCCCCGCTGCCACAGTCGGCCAACAATATTCCGGTCGAACTGCCAAGCATTTCCGCCGACCCCCGCATCCGTTGGCGTCGCAATGAAAAGCCATCGAATGCGCTGATCATCGGCACGCCGCGCGAACGTTTGACCCAGTTGATCGGTTCGCTGCTGTCGGCGGCGCTGGTCGCCGGAATTTGCTCGTTGGTGGCCTTGGTCGTGCGTGGTCGCCCGATCGAACCGAATCAATATGTGTGGCTCGCGATCGCGAGTTCGTTGGGCGCTTGGGCCGTGTTAATACCCGCGAAACTATGGGAAGGGACCGACGGCGATCCGATCGTCCGTCGGTTCACGATGCTCGTGCTAGGGCTGGCGGTCGGCTCGGTGGTTTATGGACTGTACGCCGGCATGTTGGTGCCGCTTCCCAACGAGTTGGATTGGCAACAGACTCGGGCGTCGCAAAGCCTGAGCAATGCCATGTACGACAGTTCCGGCGCGCCTCTGATGATGGCGTTTTTGGCCTACTTCGGCTTCTTATTCCTCGTGCCACGCTGGTGGCGGCAGGCCGA
>JAYTAU010000325.1:0-4170 GCA_043737375.1 Planctomycetia bacterium | reverse complement strand
GCCCGGTCTGCTTGTTCAGGGCAACGATGTACTGCAAATCCGTTCCGTCACAATGAAAGATCAGCAAATTCTTATACAGAATCGGCGAACTGCCCGGCCCTTCTTTATGATCGACTTGCTGATCGCGATTAGTCCATAGCACGCGCCCCGACGTGCTATCGAGACAAGCAGTTCCCATCGAGCCGAAGTGTACATAAACCCTACCGGCTTCAAGCACCGGCGTGGGCGAGGCATGGCTGTTTTTAGCATTGATCAGTAGCGGGGTCGATTCACGAAAGACTTCGACATCGTGCAGAATTTTGCCGGTTTGACGATGCACCGCCACGGCGCGCAGCGTCAAACCATCGTCGGTGGCGGTCGTCAGCCAGATCTGCGAACCCAGCACGACCGGCGACGACCAACCGCGACCGGCGATGGGAGTCTTCCATACGACGTTCTCGGTTTCGGACCATCGCACAGGGGGTGATTGCCCATCGGCGATGCCTTGTCCCGTCGGACCGCGAAATTGGGGCCAATCGTTGCCGGCCCCCGGCTCGAGGCGAATAAGCGGTTTAACTTCGAGTTCGGCCGCATCCAGCTCGATTCCGTCGAACGAACACATCGCAAGCATCGCGACAATCCATCCGGACAACATTTTTCGAAGCATCGAACAAGTCCTACGTTGAATTCATATTTGGAAACAGTGGTCGCTACCGGGATGCCGGATGCGTGGTCGTTTATAGCAGCGTTAGCAGGCTACCACCTGCTCGAAGTTCCAGCCGGTGATTCTATACCGGATCACAACAATCGGCAGCATTTGTATTGATGTTCTATGAACCGAGCGCTATGAAACACCTGTAATATTTTCTCGTCGAATGCGTGTATCCAACGAGGTACTATACTATCATCGAATAAGTCGGGCGCAAACAATTCTCATTTCGACTTACCTCGTTTGGAGGAACACTTATGACTAATCACTCGCGGATCGATCGGCGGCTGTTTCTTCAAGCGGGTGTCGCGAGTCTGGGTGGTCTGACGATTGCCGGCTCAGGTACCAGGTCCAAGGCTGCCGACAAACAAACAGGGCCTCCGGCACCCGGTAAAATGTATCCGCTGAAGAAGGCCGTCAAGTTCGGCATGATCAAAAGCGACGGCTCCATCGAAGAAAAATTTGCGCTGATCAAACGGCTGGGCTTTCAAGGGCTTGAAATGGATAGCCCTAGCAAAGTCGACCGCGAAGAGGCCCTCAAAGCACGCGATAAAACGGGCGTTGAAATTCATGGCGTCGTCGATTCCATTCATTGGAATCAACGCTTGTCCGATCCTAAAGCCGAAGTCCGCGCAGCGGGTCTGGAGGGTCTCAAGACGGCGATTGCCGATTGTAAATTTTACGGCGGCACGACCGTGTTATTGGTTCCCGGCCGAGTCTCCAACCCAGAAACCGAAAACTACGAGCAAGTCTACTCGCGTTCGCAGGCCGAGATTCGCAAGGTGTTGCCGCTGGCCGACGACGCGGGCGTTAAAATCGCCATCGAAGTCGTTTGGAACGACTTCATCACCAAACCCGAACAACTGGTGCAGTACATCGACGACTTCGAAACTCCGACGGTTGGTGCGTATTTCGATTGCAGCAACATGCTGAAATACAAAGTGCCGGCCGCCGATTGGATTCGCCAACTCGGTAAGCGAATGTTGAAATTCGACTTCAAAGGTTATAGCCACGAAAAAAAATGGGTCGCGATCGGCGATGGCGACGAGAATTGGCCCGAGGTGCTCAAGGCGCTCGATGAAATCGGCTATCGAAACAATTGGGCCACGGCCGAAGTCGCCGGGGGCGGCGAAAAGGAGCTGCAAGATATTTCGCAGCGTATGGATCGAATTTTTACGCTGCCGGGCTAAATCGCTTGGGCTAGACTCCCGCTGGCCGGCTCGCCTTTGTCTATCAGCTCGCTCACTCCTTCACCACGCGCAAGATCCGATGGTTAAAGCTGTCGGTGATGTAGAGCGATCCGTCCTTATGCAAATACACGCCGTGCGGCTGATTGAACTCAGCTTCGAGCGGGTCGCCATCCAGGCCTGCCGTTCCTTTTTTTCCGGTGCCCGCCACGCGAACGATCTTGCCGGTCTTGGGCAGGTACTTGCGAATCAGATGGTTGTCGCTATCGGCGATGATGACGTTATCGTCGGCGTCGCAGCATAGATGTTTCGGCCCGCGCAACGTCGCCTTGCTAGCTTCACCGTCGTCTCCAGTTGCGCCGGCTTGGCCGGTGCCGACCACGGTGTGAATAGTCCCGTCTTTTGGATTGACCACGCGCAATGCATGCCCGCTACGTTCCAGCAGATAGATCAATCCTTTCGAGTCGACGGCGACGGCGCGCGGATCGACCAACGGGGCTTGGATCGCGATCGCGCCGTCGTTGGGCACACCGCGTCGACCGTTGCCGGCGACCGTAACGACCGTACCGGATTTTAGATCGATCATGCGAATTCGCCGATTGTCCAGATCGGCCACATAGATATGCGTTCCTCCGGGATTGAGCGAAGCACAATAAATTCCGCCGAACTGTGCCGCAGTGGCCGGGCCGTCGTCGCCGCTGAAACCAGTTTTGCCCGTCCCCGCAACCGCCGTAATGACTCCAGACTTCGGATCGATTTTGCGAACGCGATTGTTCCAAGTATCCGACACATAGATAGCGTCGTCGTTTCCGATGGCAACGTTGTGGATGCCGTTAAATTGCGCCTTCGTTGCAGGGCCGCCATCGCCTACGGCACCTTTGCGACCGTCGCCCGCAATCGTGGTCAGCCGGCCGTTGGCATCAACTTTGCGCACCCGTTGTCCGGTCATCTCGACAATGATCATGTTGCCGGACGAATCGAAATCGACGCCGAACGGCCAGTCGAGCTTCGCATCGGTAGCGGGCCAGCCATCGGCATGTTGTCCCCCGCCGGCGACCAGTTCCAAGCGTTCTCGCGCCACGGCGACCGAGCCGCCGGGCACTGCTTGAGCCCAGGTTGCTGCGATCATCGCAAACATTGCCAACCAGCGTAGATTTCGACATGGAATCAGCATCGATCGAACGGTCGTCGAATTCGCCATCATCAAGATCGCTCCGCTAGAGGCTGCTCGTTGTAGGGATGTAGCGATTATTCAAGACCATTGCCTAAACGGCCCGCATTCCAGACGATTTCTATGGCTATTAGGCCGACCGATTTTATTGCTGCTTTATAACTGGAATGATAGGATAACACGGACAGCAGCTTGTTGGAAAAAGTTTGGGTGCCACGGTTGCCGTAATGCATTGCTGGACACGCCGGCAGTGGCACCCTGAGCGCAAATTCTATCAACGGTCAAACCGTCGGGATTCGTATGCGACTTGCGTTCTTCGTCCTCGCCTTATCGCTGGTTACATTCGCAGGGTCGGCCGCATTCGCAGCCGAGCCGCAGCCGAAAGCCGACACACCGCCTTCAACTGCAATTCAAGACGATACGACCAAACAACCCGTAAGCTCAGACCTTCCGAGTAAGGAAGGTCTCGACCATTTTGAAAAGTATATCCGCCCGGTCTTCGTCAAGCGTTGCTACAGTTGTCATAGTGCAAATGCCAAAACACTCGAAGGCGGTTTGCTGCTCGACACTCGGGAAGGACTGATCAAAGGGGGTGACTCGGGCGCGGCGATCGTACCTGGCAATGTGAAGCGGAGCCGCTTGATCCAGGCACTGCGACACGCCGACGACGATCTGCGGATGCCCCCGGACGACTCACTTTCCGACGGCGAGATCAAGCAGTTCGAGCTTTGGATTGCGATGGGCGCACCCGACCCGCGCGAAAAGTCCGCCGGCCCGGCGCAATTTGCCGGCCGTGTGAATCTGGCCGAGGCGCGCAAGTTTTGGGCGTTTCGTCCGATTGCCAATCCGGAACCGCCGAAAATCAGCAACGACGCTTGGCCGCGCGGCACGATCGATCGCTTCGTGCTTAACACACTGGAAGCCAAATCACTGACTCCGGCCGAAGATGCTCCGGTGCGCACACTGCTGCGTCGTGCGACCTACGACCTGACTGGCTTGCCCCCCACACCCGACGAGATGGAAGCGTTTCTCCAGGACACTTCGCCCGAAGCGTTTGCGCGCGTCATCGATCGATTGTTGGCCTCGCCGCATTACGGCGAGCGTTGGGGGCGACACTGGCTCGA
>JAYTAU010000324.1:0-1574 GCA_043737375.1 Planctomycetia bacterium | reverse complement strand
TGCCGCGGTTGTATCGCGAAGTGCGCGGTCGCAAGAGCGATTACCGTTGGACACTCGAATTGTTGCGTCGCGTCAAGCAACTCAACCCGGCCATCAAGACCAAGTCCGGGCTGATGCTGGGGCTGGGCGAGACTCGCGAAGAATTGCTCGACACACTGGCCGATCTGGTCGAGGCCGGTGTCGATTATCTGACGTTGGGGCAATACCTGCAGCCATCGCCCGAGCATTTGCCCGTCGTGCGGTATGTCCCTCCGGCTGAATTTGATGAGCTGGGAGCAATGGCCCGCGCTATCGGTTTTAAGAAAGTGGCCAGCGGGCCGTTTGTACGCAGCAGTTATCATGCGCGCGATATGGCGGAAGGGGCAAATGACGAATTACAAATGACAAATGACGATCAGCAATCCTAACCCGACGCGTCAGCGAGGAAATCCTGCCTTTCATGCCCGGGCCTCGCTGACGCGTCGGGTTAGGATGGGCGAGGAGTCTCGCTTTGCAATGGTCATTCCGCGGCTTATCTATAGATTCGACAATCACTTCAAGTCGTGCAGAGACCAATCCGACATGGGCTTTTTCGACAATCTTAAAAAATCGCTGTTCGACAGCAAGCTGGTGGTCTCCAGCCGGTTCGAACTGCTGCGCGAAGCGATCTCGGGCACCATGTCCAGCTTCTACATGGCGCGCGACAAGAAGACAGGCGATGTAGTCGGACTGAAGATTCTCGACCCCAAGAAAACCAAAGAGTTCGAAGACCGCTTTATCGGTTTGAAGAAACCGCCCGAAGGCGAGATCGGACTGAAGATGGTTCATCCGAACCTGGTAAAAATTCTTGACCACGGCATGACTAACGCGGGCGAACAGTTCGTGGTGATGGAGTTTTTGGACGGACCTGGGCTGAATTCGTTGATCGTCTCGCGCAGCCCGTTACTCGAAGCAAACAGAATTGTGCTGATGCGTCAAGCAGCCGAGGCGCTGCAAGCCGTGCACGATGCGGGCTACATTCATCGAGACATTTGCCCTCGTAATTTTGTGGTGTCGAAAGATGGCACGTCGATCAAGCTGATCGACTTTGGTTTGACGGTTCCCAACACTCCGCAATACACCCAGCCGGGCAATCGCACCGGCACGGCCAATTATTTATCGCCCGAAGTCGTCCGTCGCAAGAAGACCGACCCTCGATTGGATATTTTTGCGTTTGGCGTGACGGCGTTCGAGATGTGTACGTACGAATTGCCCTGGCCGAAGGGTGACGGCAAGATGGCATTGCAACATGACACGCTCGAGCCGCGCGACATTCGCGCACTACGTCCGACCATCGACCCGCGATTGGCCGACGTGATCATGAAGTGCTTGCAGGTCAATCCCGACCAACGCCCGCAGTCGATGGAGCATTTTTTGCGATCGATCCGACAGATTGAAAAGTCGGATGTCGCTGCTAAGACATAGCCACCCATATGCTGTTGCGAGAATAATCTGTATAGTGCAAAGTAAAGTGTACCAAAGTGGCGACCATTTAGTTAAACTTGGCCGCGCGCTGGTATCGAAAGAAAAAAAGCCCGTAGTTTGCAAGATTTGCA
>JAYTAU010000323.1:0-10226 GCA_043737375.1 Planctomycetia bacterium | reverse complement strand
GGCCACGTCGTCCGAATGAGTGACCAACAGCAGGGCAATGTTTTCAGTCCGGCAGTTTTCGCGAATCAGGTCGATGACTTGTTGTTGATGCCGGGTGTCGACATTCGCCGTAGGTTCGTCGGCCAGCAGTAACTTGGGTTGATTGGCCAACGCCCGGGCGACGGCGACGCGCTGTTGTTCGCCGACCGAGAGCATCGGCGGTTTATGCGAAAGCCGATGCCCCAGGCCGACGCGATCGAGCAATTGTCTAGCTCGAACTTCGTCCGATTTCCCTCCCGAGAATGCCATGCCCAGCATCACGTTTTCGAGTGCCGAAAAACCGGGCAACAAATTAAACGTCTGAAATACGTAGCCGATTTTATTGGCGCGAAAACGATCGCGGCCCGCTTCGGCGAGCCGAGCGATGTCGGTCCCGTCGATCTGCACCGTGCCGCTGTCGGGTCGGCTGATGCCGGCAATGGTGTGCAATAGCGTGGTCTTGCCGCTGCCGCTGCGCCCGATCAGCACCACCTGCTCGCCCGCGGCAACCTGGTACGCGGAGATATCGAGGATCGGCAATCGCTCGCCGCCCGGCTCGATGAATGACTTTTTGATGTCTTTGAGCAACAGCATGAAGAGTATCCGAAGTTTGCGATATCTGTAGGGAACGCCCTCTGTGGCATTCCGGAACTCTGTGCCTCGTTGGAATGCAATGGGACCAAGGGTTCAACGCTAATACGACTGCCAGTGTTCCAGGGTTCGGTCGTTAATGCAAGTCGATTGCAAAATTCTCACGGTATAACATATTAATTCGCCCTTTTGCGCAGTGCTTATCAAACGGAACAAATCCGTTTTACGCCGGGGCTGACGGATCGCTCCCCCCGGTTGCTATAATCGCGCTCCAGCCCAGGCGGCCAAGGAGCAAGCAGCATGAGCAGTTCGATCGATCTGTCGCGACACGAAATCCTGGTTGAGCGCATTGTGCGTAATGCGGCGACGGCAGTCCTCTACGAAGACGCGGTCATTCACGAACATGCCGCCATCGCCGGCAACGGCGCGCTGGTGATTCGCTCGGGCAAGAAAACCGGACGCAGCCCGTTGGACAAGCGAATCGTCGACCATCCCGACAGCAGCGGCAAAGTTTGGTGGGGCCAAGTCAACTTCAAGCTCGACGAAAAAGTATTCGTCATCAATCGACAACGCGCGATCGACTATCTGAACACGCGCGACGAGCTGTATGTTTTCGACGGTTTTGCCGGTTGGGATCCGCAATATCGGCTGAAGATTCGTATCATTTGCTCGCGAGCCTATCACGCGTTGTTCATGAACAACATGTTGATTCGCCCTAGCGACACGGAACTGGCCACTTTCGGCGAGCCCGATTATGTGATCTTCAACGCGGGGCAATTCCCCGCGAATCCGCACACGCATCAAATGACCTCGCGCACCAGCATCGACCTCAGCCTGGAGCGGCGCGAGTTCGTCATCTTGGGAACCGAATATGCCGGCGAGATGAAAAAGGGGGTCTTTACGCTCATGCATTATTTAATGCCCGAGCGCGGCGTGCTGAGCATGCATTGCTCGGCCAACGAGGGCATTCGGTCGGATCGTGCGGCCGGCGATGTCTCGCTGTTCTTTGGACTCTCGGGCACCGGAAAAACCACGCTCTCGGCCGATCCACGGCGACGATTGATCGGCGACGACGAGCATTGTTGGACCGACAACGGCATCTTCAATATCGAAGGGGGCTGCTACGCCAAGTGCGCGGGATTATCGGCCGAAAAAGAACCCGAGATTTTCTCGGCGGTTCGATTTGGTACCGTGCTCGAAAATACCATCTACGACCCCACGACGCGGCAGATTGATTACGACGACACCAGCCTGACCGAAAACACACGAGCAGCTTACCCGATCGAGTTCATCACAAATGCGAAAGTGCCTTGCGTCGGCGGCCATCCAACGAACATTATCTTTTTGACTGCGGATGCGTCGGGCGTGCTGCCGCCGGTCAGTAAGTTGTCGCCGGCTCAGGCGATGTACCATTTCATCAGCGGGTACACGGCTCGCGTCGCTGGGACCGAAGTCGGGGTGAAGGAACCGCAAGCGGCGTTTTCGGCCTGTTTTAGTGCGGCGTTTCTAGTGCGACATCCGACAGTCTATGCCGAGTTGCTGGCGACAAAGTTACGCGCGCACAACGCGCAAGCCTGGTTGGTGAATACGGGCTGGTCGGGCGGAGCCTACGGCACCGGCTCGCGTATCAAGCTGCAATACACGCGAGCGATCATTGATGCGATTCACGACGGCGCGCTTCGCGATGTACCGACGGTCAATGATCCCGTTTTTGGAATCGCAGTGCCGACCAGTTGCCCGGGCGTGCCAAGCGAGATTTTATTGCCCGAGCAGACTTGGCCAGACAAACAGGCCTATCAGGCCGCGGTACGAAAATTAGCCGGGCTATTCAAGGACAATTTTGCGAAGTATGCGGACCAAGCGAGCGGCGAGATTGTGTCGGCCGGACCGAAGTGAAATTACGAAGGACGAATTACGAAAGTAGAGAATGCTCTCGACGCGGAGTGCGAGTGCGTTTCTGTGCCGGTGCCGAATTAATGCACTCGCTTGCGCTTCGAGCTTGTATTGGTTCCCGCTCGGTAAGATGCGGTGCTTCATTCTGATTTAGCTTCACCCTCGTCACTTTTGGCGACAAAGCGTTTAGAACGCTCTTTGCGAGTGCCCTTGTAGCTGTCGACATACTCGCCAAGCATGTAGACTTCGACGCGTGAATTTTGAGTTTGCCAGCCTGGTTCGACTTTTAACGTGTGCGGCTCGTGGCTACCGGCCTGACTCAGTCGAAAACGCTCGGCTTCGATCCCCTTCTCTTCGAGATATTTCATCGTGGCCAGACAACGGTCGTACGACAGTTTCCACGAATCGTGCGGCGACGCGTCCGGACTTTGAGACCGGCCAATCGAATGGCCGCGAATTTCGATCTTGTTGGGCTTGCCGCGCAACGTCGGCAACAGCTCGTTGAGTCGGTCCTTGCCACGATCGTCCAGGTCCACCCTTTCGCCTGCAAAGGCAACCGTGGTGCCGGTGTTGGGGTTTTCTCCATCATGCAGAACCAGCAAGCTGGGTTTGCGAATTCCTACGTTCTTCGAGTCGGGATCGTCGGGCTGCTTGGTGGGGTCGGGCTCGCCCGGCCCGCGACCGCGTTCGCGCGTGTTCTTGCCGGGCCCGCGATGATTGGGCGGGTCTTCGGACTTGCGATTCGGCGAGATGGAGGGAGCACCCGACGGGCGACTTGAACTGCCAAACGGATCTCGAAAGTAGCCGGCGATGGCCTGGTTGACGGCGGGCTTATTCTGCGCGACGATCCACATCACGAGAAAAAACGCCATCATGGCGGTGACGAAGTCCGCGTAAGCCACTTTCCATGCGCCGCCGCCCTTGCCTGCCATAATCGCTTCCTTCTGATCTCGACTGCATTGTTGACTTAAAAAACTAGCGGGCCGTTGGCCGCGCCGCTAAGCATCACTTGCCGCGTCAACGCATGTCCCGACACGCGGCACCTATCACCCGCCACCTATCACCCTGCCGCTTCGGCCTGTTTGAACAACTCATCGAGTTCTTGACGGGTGGGGCGGCATTCGGTGCCCACTCCGCGACGGGCCATTTCGATGGCGATCTTCGGCGGAATGTCGTTGACAAAGCCCAAGATCACCGTCGTGATGGTGCGAAAGTAAGCCATCTCTGCCTCACCGAGAAACTCCATGCGTCCGACCAAGGGACCGATAAATCCGTACGACATCAAAATTCCCAAAAACGTTCCGACCAACGCGGCACCGACTTTGTGACCGATTTCTTCAACCGGACCGTCGATCGCACCCATCGTGATGACGATTCCCAACACGGCCGCCACGATGCCGAAACCCGGCAAACCATCGGCTGTTTTGCCTAACACACCGATCGGTGCGTGATGTTCATCCGAGATGACTTTCAAGTCGGCCTCGAACAGTGCCGGCATCTGATCGGCCTTGGCAGTGCCTTCGATCACAGGTGCCAACCCGCCGCAAATGAACTCGACGACGTGATGATTACCCGCAATCCGAGGATATTTTTTGAAGATCGTGCTGTCATGCGGGTTCGTCACATGCGGTTCGAGAATCATCAGGCCTTCGCGGCGCGCGGCCCGCAACAGGTCATACAACACTTTGAACAAATCGCGGTAGGCATCTTTGTTGTAGGGGCTGCCCTTGAGCGATTGCATGCAGCCCCGCATCAGATCCTTCAGCACCTTCATGGGCGAACAGATGATCATCGCCCCCAGCGCGGCACCGCCGATGGTGACTAGTTCGAAGGGATGGATTAGTGCGCCGACCTCGCCGCCGGAACCGATAAAGCCGATCATTACGGCCGCGACGACGACGACACATCCGATAATGACGATCATATGCATCCTGCAATTTGCAATGGCTGATGTCGCAAGGGGTGCGACAAACTGGGGCGGGTTAAATCTGCTGGGTCGAATGGTTTTCGACCGGGTGGGAATTTACCTACGTTTATGTAGCTTGCGAATTGGGGCAAGGTCGGACATAAAATCCGCAGGAATGCAGGTTGACGCCGTTTTAGCCTCCGGCTTTGTCGGGGGCCGAAGAGCGAAACCTCGTTGAACAGGTAATCCGATCGTAACGACACTCAGCATTTGGTGCGATTTGTCCGGCGGCCAGCGTAACTTAGAGTTGTCAGGTAACTCACCCGCCGCTTGCCACGCACCACCCGCCACTTTGCATGTCGCTCATTCCGTTCAATTTGGACTTCAGTTGTTTTCTCAGCGGTCTCGCGGCAATCGCGCTCTGCGCGGTCGCCTGGCGGATCGGTCTTCGCGGGGTGCCGGCAAATGTTGAACGCTTGATCGACCGGCAACAACAGGCTCTTGATTGGCGATGGCTAGCGATGGCCGGGGCCGGTCTGGGGTTCAGCGAATGGCTCAGCCTGTTCTCGCTTAAAACCAACGGAGCGCCTGCGATCTGGATTCTCGGTTTGCTGATCCAATCCGTCGCCTGGTGCTCGCTACTAGAATTTGGTCGGCGCGGTTTTCGAACCACGGAACCGGATGCTCGACCGCGACTGCCCGTGTGGGTTCACGCGCCGTTGTTCGTATTGGCGATGCTCGGCGCGATCGACGGCATCGAAGGACTGCATTTGGGAGTTGCGCTTGCTTTGGGATTACCGGCCGCAGGGTTGACAGGCTTGGCGTTATTGCAAGCGAGCACATTATCGGAAAGAACCGTACGCCCCTGGGGCCTGCATTTACTCAGCGGGGGGTTGCTGTTATTTGCGTTGGCCAACGCCTTCGGTGCCTACCCGATTTGTGCGTTGACGATGGTCGCATGTGCCTGCGGGGCTTGGCTAACCTGTCACCAGAACACAGCGAACGAGAGTCGGTCCAAAATGGTGCAGCGCTATTTGGCTCCGGCGGCATTCGTGCTACTGGCCGTCGGCGGCTGGGCCGTGCTGCGTGGCGACGGGGCAACCGAAACAATACAACCGCAGCTCTATTTGGCTCAGGCCACCTCCGGCGCGGGAAAATCGGCGAGCAGCGTCAAGCTAGCCAAGCTCGACAAGCCAGTGAGTGCCGCACAGTTGATTACCGAGAGCGCGGCGTCAACGCGCTGGCGGCAGAGCATTCCGGTGCTGGTGATCGTGCTGATGGTCTTAGGGTTTTGGGGCCTGAGCCGATTGCCGTGCGTACATTGAAAGCACTTGCGACCGAAAACAGTGAGAAGTTGGGCCGTTGGCCGCATGCTAAGCAAGTGCCATTCACGTCAGACCTCTGACCCACTCCTGGCGCTTTATCCGGGTCCGCGTTCCAGCAGCGCAAACAGATCCGCGATTTCATCCAGCGTCAGTTCGTTCAATAGCCCTTGGGGCATGATCGAATGCTCGCTGATGGTTGTTTCGTCGATGTCGGTTTTTTTGAGAGTCAGCTTCTTGGTATCCGGCAAAATAATCGTCACGGCGTCGGTTGTTTCGGAGATCGGCATCCCTGAGAATAAACGTCCGTCGTTCAACAAGTATGTGGCACCTTTGAATTGATCGGCGATAACTTTGTTGGGATAGATCAAGCTCTCGGCAATCTCTTTGCGTTGAAACCGTTTGCCGACCGCGGTCAAGTCGGGCGCGGCCGCTTCGCCTTGCGTACCAAAGCGATGGCACGCCAAGCAGCGGGCGCGAGTCAGCAACGCCGTCCCGCGGGTCGCATCGCCACGGTGCGACTCCAAGTGGTCGACCAGTTTGTCGAACGCGTACTTGCTTTCAGCCGGTTTTAGCGGCAGTGTTTCAACTTCTTTGGGCTTGCGCGCAAGCCGCTGTTGACGATAAGCTTCGGCATGTTCGGGTGCGGCATTTTTTAGCCAATGGTCGAAAATCAGATCGATATATCCAGCCGTCGCGGTGCCGCCGTTCCAGCTTTGCATGTTGCAATACCAATCCAACATTTGCTGACGCTCTTCGGCCGTCCAAGTGCGCTTATCGAAACTCAGGCAGAGGGCATAATGCACTTGCTGCTCGCGCGACAAGCCTTTTTTCAACTCGACCAAAACTTGATTTCGGATTTTGTGGCGTTCGAGCGACACGCAAACCCGAACCAACTCGCGGTTCACGCGATAATCGGCGTGTGGAAAATGCGTGTTCAATAGAGCGCCGACGGCCTGGGCGATCGGCCAGGGTTCCCATGCCGTTCGTTCTTCTTGGTGAAATTTGTCCAGGCTTTTTTCAGCCAGTTGAATCGTCAAAGCCACCGCCCGGCAAAGTTCGATTAGCGTTTCGGCTGACGGCGGCTCTTGTTTTGCAGCCAGCGTTTGCAGCAATGTAAACTGATGTCGAAACAGCGCCTCGGCGTCGTTCGCATCGCGCGCACTACTAATGAACGCCAGCATGGCGTACGCAGCGGCTTGCGGATTCTCCTCGCTTAACACGAGCGGGCGCAGCGTGTCAGCCGGTACTCGCTTCAACAAAGTGTGCGCAGCAAATCGTACGTAGCGGTCTGCATCACCGCAAAGTTTAACAACCGCGCGCGGGTCCAAGTCGTCGCCGTTTCGGAATAACGGATCTAAACGCAGTAACCCCTCCAGTGCGCGGCGGCGCACCAGCGAGTTCTCATCGTCAAGGCCAAGCTTCAGCGCATCGAGCGCGGCGTGCGGCGTCCCATTCTGCGAAGCGGGCCTAACCGTCAACTCCCCGGCCAGCCACATTGCGCGCGCACGCATGGCTGGTTGATTGTCCGCGATCAGCCCTGCGATCATTGCAACATCGACCGCCGGACCGAACTGCAGCATCAACGTAATCGCCCGTAAACGTTCGTCGTTGTTGCGCTTGCCGTCGAGCGCCGCTGTGCGGAGTTGCTTGTTCCACGATTTGCCCGCGGCTAGTTTTTGCTTGGCGATTTCGGCCAGCGCCCAGGCACTTTCGGGCTGAGGTTGCAAGATGGCGCGATCGAGCGGGCTGTCGACACCGGCAAGCGGATCGGGCATCGGCTCGCTCACGTATCGAATTCGATACAAACCCCCTTCGGTGTTCGCGCCACCGGTGCAGAAATATAAATGACCGTCGGGTCCAACGTCGATATCGGTGACGGTCATCGGTCGGCCGACGACGAAGTCCTCGAAGGTTGCCGTTGCCCCCGCGCCGGAATGTTTGGGATAGACGACCACGATTCGCCCCAAACTCCAATCGCAAGCGAACAACGCGCCGCGATATTTTTTGGGATACGCATGATGATGGTAGAACGTCATGCCGGTCGGCGAACCGCGGCCGATGTTGACTGCCGCCGGTAGACTGTCAGGATAGTAATCGGGCCAGCAACCGGTTCCGTTCCGCCAGCCAAGCTCCGCGCCGCGCGGAACAAAATTAATGCGATTGGGTCGATACCAGGGCAGATCGAGATCCGGTTCGTGGTCGCTGTCCCAAGACCATATTTCGCCGGTCCTGTCGAAGCCAAAGCCGTACTGATTACGAAAGCCGCCGGCTTCCAGCGTCCAGTCTTTGGCTGTGTTGTCGGTCGCGCGAAGAATCACTCCGCCTGGCGCTTTGATATTGCGATTACTGAGACTTCGCGGATCGGGCCACGATGATAGCAATTGCCCTTCATACCAGTGCTGATGCGGCGAATTTTTCGCATAGGGTGCCGCACCGGCTCGATTGGCAATGCACAAATACAGGTGCCCATCGGGACCGTATAAAACTTGGTGCGGGCCGTGATATTCGTACTCGCCCGTAGTTTTCTTGAGCAACTCGACCGAGTCGGCCGATCCGCCCGGCTTGCCGGTTTGTTTGTAAAGGCCTGGACCTTCCGGCCCCACGCCGACGCAATACAGCACGCCATGCAGATCGAAGTAGCCTTGGCAGTCCTTGACCTTGTCGGAATAGGTCCAGGCTTTCGTGTAACGACCATCGACCGTGCGGCCATCGAGAATAAACGTGTCACCTTGGCCGGGATCGACGTTTTTTTTGAACAGCGTGGCGCCTCCTTCGCGGCTGATCATCGGCCGGCCGAGTGAGTCGAACTGAAATCGCACCACAGAACCGGTGAGATTCGGTTCGGCAACGCGCTCGACCACAAAACCAGCGGGCACATCAAACCGGCGGCCGGCGAGCAAGTTGCCGCCGATCGCGCCCCACGGTTCGGTCTTGCCGAACGGGCCGAGTTCGCGGGCCGGTTGCCAGTCGCCGTCGTCGAATATCGAGGTCAACCAGCCATCGGCGGCTTTGTTGCTTGTTCGCCACTGTTTGTCGCTAAGCAGCCATTCGCTGGGCCCGCTGCGGGTGCGGATATTGGCCGAGACCATCAGCCCGGCTGGACCTTTAGTATCGTTCGTGGCTTTGATAGCGAGAATGTTATCGCCGGCGACAAAATGCGAACTAAGGTCAAAACGGTGAATCGTCTTCGCCGAGTTGGGGGCCACTGGCTCTGCCGGTGTTTTTTGGCCCGGTTGTGTAAGCGATTCCAAGTTGGCACTTTCGCCCGGCAGCTTGCCGTTCGATGGTTTGGCTTCCCGTGACTTGGCACTGGGCGATTTAGCTTCGTCAACCAGTCGTCCGCTGCCGACCTGCTTACCGTTGAGGAATAGTTCAAAGGCATCGTCGGCCGTGATTTCGAAGTCCGCCGTTTCGACGAGCTGTTTATTCTTGAAGACTCGACGAAAATATCGTGACCCGGCGGGCGCGGATTTCGTCGGCTCGTCTTCGGGATACCAGATCCACTGGGCGACCGTCTCAACCGATTGCGGTAAAGCGGAAACAGTTTCGGGCTTGGCTGCGGATTTGGGCACTGGTTTTGGCTGCGCATAGACATATGCCGACCAGTGCGCGATGCCCAGTCCCAGAGCCGCGATAGTGCCGATACCAACCAATGCGAAGCGCGGTCGCTGCATAGTTCTCGAATCCTATTGGCGACGGAAATCCCGGAGTTACCAACGCATTATAGATGGAAAAACAGACTGGTTGCGTTCTCGTTACAGCACTTCAATCGCGTAGGTGGTCAGCCAAATGTCGATCTGTTCGAATCGAGCCTTGAGTTGCTCCTTCCACGCGGCGAAGAACTCGCGATGCTGCGGTTCGTCGGGCACATCGACATATACGCGAATCAAATGATCTTTGTACGATTGCTCACCATACTGGCTCAGCCCGCGCGTGGCTTGGGTTTCAATTGACAGATCGCCAAATCGCTCGCGCAGCTCGGCAAGTGTTTGGGCAAAAGCTGTTTGCGGAAGTTCCTGGCCGTCGTTGAAATAGAGGGGCAGCAAAACTTCGAATCGGCGATAGGCACTGCTGGGCACTAGGTTTGGCTCCGGAAGAGGAACGATCGGGCAATGGATTGTAACATTGCCGGGATAAAATGTTCCGCTCGAGAAAGGGCGACACGTTAGCCAAAATCAGTAACCGGCCGGCTGCTAGCAGATTTTTGGAAGCTCGCAAGAAACAACCCTTCCACTGCCGAAGAAATCGCCTATAATGGCGGATTCTTCGCGCCGGGCTCCCTGTCGGTTTGCGAATCTGAAATTGGATTGAATTTTTGTCGGCCAGCCGTTTGAATCCGAGAAAATCGCCCGTACATACTGGCGACTCTTTAGACGGCGCTTTTTTCGTTCGGAACCTACACCATGCCCAAGCAAAAAACCCATAAAGGAACCAAGAAGCGGTTCCGCGTGACCGGTAGCGGCAAGCTGAAGCTCCGCCATTCGGGTACTAGC
>JAYTAU010000322.1:0-10236 GCA_043737375.1 Planctomycetia bacterium | reverse complement strand
TTCCTCGCTGACGCTTCGGGTTAGGATTTGTTTAGCCGCATTATGCAAACGAGCCGCGAATGGTTTCTTCATCCGTCGGTATCGGGTTGGAATCGATCTGTTCGTCTTTGGCTTCGGCCCCTCGGACCATGGCAATTCGCCCGGTGCGAACCATCTCGACGATTCCGTACGGTCGCATCAGTTCGATAAAGGCTTCGATCTTGCGCTCTTGACCGGAAATTTCAACAATCACTTCACGCGGGGCCACATCGACGATCCGCCCGCGAAACACATCGGCCAGTTGGCTGATTTCGCTGCGCACTCCGCCCGGCGGAGCTTTGACTTTGATCAACATCAGATCGCGTTCGACAAAATTCCGCGAGCTGATGTCGTCGACATGGACGATGGTGACGATCTTTTCGAGCTGCCGGCGGACTTGATCCAGCACGCGGTCATCCCCCACGACGACGAACGTCATGCGCGAGAACTTCGAGTCCTCGGTCGCGCCCACAGCCAGGCTGTCGATGTTATAGCCGCGCGAAGCCAACATGCCTGAGACATGGGCCAGCACGCCGGGAACATTTTGAACGACAGCCGAAAGCACGTGACGCATCAGAAACTCCGGATTTGGGTAATTCAGAAGTCTAATCGGGGGGAAAATATGCCGCAAGGGCCGATGGGCCTCTCGCAGAGACCAATCCGGCATCGATCAGGTTCACATCGTAAAACGCAATATATTCCGGATGTCGGTCTCGGAGAGACCGACCTACGTAAGGCATCAATTGCGACGTAGAATTAGCTTGTTTCGACGTAACGACCGAGAAAACTCGGACCTCACGCAACGCATACGCAATCAAAAAGCAACATTCCGATTATTCCGATTGAAAGGCGCGAAATGGCCCGCTCCAATCCCACTCGATCTTGCCGCCAGGTACCATGCGTCATCGCGATCGCATTTTTCGCGATCGCGGCCGGCCTGTCGACGCTCGATTCTGCCGCGGCTGCCGAACCGGGCAAATTCACGATCGAAGCCGTCGTTCGCGGTGCCCGACTCGAGGGCACTCCGCTGGCCTGGTCGGAACAGCGGATATTTCTGCTCGGCCGCGATGGCGCGCTGACGGAGTTCAGCCCGAATGAAGCGGTTGACTATCACAAACGATCGCCCGACTTTCGGCCCTATGCGGCCGGCGTGATGCGAAGCCGGCTGGAAACCGAATTGGGCCGGGCGTACGAAGTCACCGCCACAGGGCACTATTTGGTGGCCTATCCGCGCGGTCAACGCGACCAGTGGGCCGAGCGCTTCGAAGAGATGTATCGCGCGTTCGCGGCCTATTTTAGCGTGCGCGGTTTCACGCTGCAGCAACCGCAATTCCCGCTAATTGCCATCGTTTGGAATCGCAAAGAAGATTTTCAGAAATACGCGATCAAAGAAGGGTCCAAACTGCCTTCGAACGTGTTGGGTTACTACTCGCCGACCAGCAATCGCGTGACGCTCTACGACATTGCCGCCGGCAAGAGCGACGCGGCCGATTGGCGACAGAATGCCTCGACCGTGTTGCACGAAGCGGCCCATCAGACGGCGTTCAATACCGGAATTCACAATCGCTTCGGCGATGTGCCCAAGTGGGTTTGCGAGGGGCTGGCGACGTTGTTCGAAGCTCGCGGGGTTTGGAATTCGCGAACTTATACCAATCTCCACGATCGGCTGAATCGCGACCGTTTGGACCAGTTTCGCGAGTATCTCAAGACGCGCCGCAAGGCCGACTCCTTGGCTCAACTCATTGCGTCGGATCGTGTGTTCGATACCGACAGCGCGGCCGGCTACAGCGAAGCCTGGGCGTTTACTTTCTTTTTGGTGGAAACCCAGCCGCGCGAGTACGCGAAGTATTTAGCGCTCACCGCCGCGCGACCGCCGTTCGCCAAATACACGTCGCAAGATCGCGTGAAGGATTTTGCCGCGGTGTTTGGCGCCGACTTTCGGATGATCGACGCGCGGTTCTTGCGGTATATCGAGGGGCTCAAGTGAGCAAGAACCGGAGGAAGCAGAGGAAACGGAGAAAGTAACGAGTCGAGTCCGTTGACAAGTCAACGCCGTGCTCGTGACCAACGCAGCGTAGCTTTACGCGAAGTGCTCTAAACGGACGTCTTGAAAAACATTCATCTCCGTTTCCTCTGTTCCCTCCTGTTCGAATTTCCTGTATTGTTGCAAGTCCACCGTGTTCACCCCACCTGTTTGACCGGCGATTGCACGATCTGCAGGAACTTGCCGCCGCTTTCGTACCAACCTTGGCGTGTAAAGCGACACCACGACAGATCGATCAGCACGCCCAAATAACGGCCGTTACCGGCCTCGAGCGAGGCGATCATGCGCCGATGCGGCAACGGTTCAGGGTGATAAAAACTTAGCCCCTGCTCGGCCAGGTGCTTGCCGGCCACGACCACGGTCTCGTCGGTTACCGTCAGACTGTCGTCGGCCACCGGCGTCAAATAAATCAAATGCGGATAAGGATACCGCGTATCGCGTCGACGCTCGATCGAAATGCCGTGTGGGTACAACGCCGACAAAATGTTGTGGACACGATTCTTGAGTTCCGGATCCGTCGTCGGGTTCATGCTGCGTCGGTTGAACGACAGCAAACGTGGTCGCATTGTCATTAGCTATCCAGGTGAGAGTCGGAGACGAAAAGACAGACAACCGGCAAAACCAACAGGTTCGCACCTGTCGGGCTTAATTCACTAGTGAAATGCGAATTGGCAGCGCAAGCCAATTAACCAAGAAACAACGCAAAGCCGGTAATTATGACTAAGACCCCGAGGACAGACTGTCCGTGGCGAACGCCAATCAATACTTAGGTCAGAAAGCCGGCGAAGTCAAAAGATCACAGAGGAAATTCCATAGCACGGCGGAGCCCACGGCGCATTCGTTCCAAGCCTTCCCATAGCACTTGGTGGGGTTCACGTCGATCGTCGACACGGCCACGACGAATTAACCGACTAATTGCGTCCCAACAACGCATCGACCGCAGCGCCGATATCCGCTTGCCGCATCAGGCTCTCGCCCACTAAAATCGCGTCGACTCCGGCTGCTTGTAGTCGCTCGACATCGGCCCGCGTGCGAATGCCGCTCTCGGCCACCAGCACGCACTGATCGGGCACGCGGTCGCGCAGTCGCAGAGTATGCTCCAAATCGGTGTGAAACGTCCGCAAATCGCGATTGTTTACACCGATCAACGTGGCGCCCGCATCGAACACCCGTTGCAGGTTCTCAGGATCGTAAAGCTCGACCAGCGGGGCCATGCCCAGTGCCACCGCTTCGTTATGAAGTGCCCGCAAGTTGCAATCGTCCAAGCACTCGGCGATGAGCAACACCGCATCGGCACCCGCTGCGCGCGCTTCGTAAAGTTGATACTTGTCGAGAATAAAATCTTTGCGCAAGCAAGGAATCGACACCTCGGCCCGGACTTGTTCCAGGTATTCGAGCTTGCCCTGAAAGTAAGGCTCGTCGGTCAACACGCTCAGACAGGTCGCACCGTGTTGATGATAAATTTTGGCAATGGCGACGGGTTCGAAGTCGGCGCGAATCAGCCCCGCCGACGGACTCGCCTTTTTAATCTCGGCGATCAGTTTGATCGGGCCCGGCGCGGCGAGCACGGCGAAGAAATCTCGTGTCGGCGGCGCTCGCTCGGCGACCGCGCGCACGGCATTCTCGGGTCGCGCGGCCTTGGCTGCGGCAATCTCATTGCGCTTGGTGGCGACGATCTGATCGAGAACGTTCATTGATAATCGGGGCAGGGATCGGAGGTTGGGCTTCGGGGTACCATGCCCACGGCTTTGCGTGGGCATGATTGGAGATTTATTAGCTGTCCGATTAACTTTCGAAGTCCACTTCAGTTTTCATGCCCACTCAGGGCAGTGGGCATGGCACTCAGCGTCGGCACTTAGTGCTTGAAGTGTCTCCGGCCCGTGAAGATCATCGTAATTCGATGTTCGTTGCACGCGGCAATCACCTCGTCATCGCGGCGCGAGCCGCCTGGCTGAATGATCGCCACCACGCCGGCGGCTACGGCAATTGGAATCGAATCGCCGAACGGAAAAAACGCATCGCTGGCCAACACCGATCCTCGCCCGCGCTCGCCCGCTTTGCGAATCGCGATTTCGACCGAATCGACGCGACTCATCTGCCCCGCGCCCACACCGATCAATGCGCGATCCTTGGCCAGCACAATCGCGTTGCTCTTCACATGCCGAACCATCGCCCAGGCGAATCGGAGTTCATTGAGTTGCTCTGGCGTGGGTTGTACTTCGGTGACGACTTTCCAATCCGTTTCGGTATCGCCATCGGTATCGCCGTCTTGCACCAGAAAGCCGCCGTCGATTTGCCGATATTGCAGAGATGCCTTGTCGGACGGTGTCGAAACGTCGCCGGCAAGAACCTCCGTCAGGCCCGATACCGCCATCAGCCGAACATTAGCCCGCCATTTGGGCTTGGTAGTCAGAACTTCGAGCGCCGCTGCGTCGAAGTCCGGTGCGACAATCGCCTCGACAAACCGGTCGGGCTCGCACAGCACTTCGGCTGTCGCCAGATCGACCACGCGATTGATGCCGATGACCGAACCAAACGCGCTGACCGGATCGCCATCGAGTGCGCGACGCATGGCGACCGCTAAATCATCGTGGGTGGCCGCGCCGCAGGGATTGTTGTGCTTGATGACGATGCACGCCGGCCCAGATATCGAACGGGCCATCGCCCACGATGCATCCAAATCGAGCCAGTTGTTATACGAGAGCTCCTTGCCGTTGAGTTGACGAGCACTTAAGAGAGTCGTTGTATTTTCTGCGTCGTCGGAGCCCGCTTCATTGGCATACAGCGCCGCGCGCTGGTGCGGATTCTCGCCGTAGCGCAGAGTCTCTTTGAGTTTCAGATGAATCTCAGTCAACGGCGTGAACTCACAATAAGCCGGCCTCGCCACTGCTGTCTCCGGCCCTGACCCCTGACCCCTGATCCCTGATCCCTGACCCCCGATCCCCGATCCCTTGCCTTGGTCAGTCGTCTTCGCAAAGTATGCGGCAATGGCCCGGTCGTACTCGGCCGTGCGCGCGTAGGCGGCGCCAGCCAGTTCGCGTCGCAGTTCGATCGTCGTGCCATGATCAGTTTTAATTTGCGAAAGCACCGGCGCATATTGCTCGGCCGACGTGATCACCGTGACATACCGATGATTCTTGGCCGCACCGCGGATCAGGCTCGGCCCGCCAATGTCGATCTGCTCGATAGCTTCTGCGTCGGCGACATTCGGCTTGGCGACGGTCTGCTCGAACGGGTACAAGTTCACGATGACCAATTCGAACGTGAGGATGCCATGCTGTGCGAGGGACTGCATGTCGGCGGCCAGCTCATGGCGACAGAGAATCCCCCCGTGCACCTTGGGGTGCAGCGTTTTCACGCGGCCGTCGAGCATTTCGGGAAAGCCGGTGTAATCGCCCACATCGCGTACCGCCAGCCCGGCTTGTTCCAATGTGCGTCGCGTGCCGCCGGTGCTAAATAGTTCGACTCCGGCAGACACCAGTCCGCGGGCAAAATCGACCAGCCCGGTTTTATCGCTGACGCTGATCAGCGCACGGCGAATAGGAATGTGGGGCGGCGGCACGGTGGGTATGGCAGAAGACGAATGCTCGGACATGCGGGGCGAATTCGAGGGGAGATTGAACGTGATCACGAGTGCGGGATGAATCGCATCAAGTTATCCCTGAGTCGTCGAAGCGACAAGTGGCTGGAAATTCTCGCGGGGTGCCATGCCCACTGCCTTGAGTGGGCATGAATAAGGCGTTGAAATTTCTGACCGCGGTTCGTCACACAAATTCCGTGAAGCATGCCCACGCAAAGCCGTGGGCATGGCACCCGACGATGCAATTTAAGTCAGTTCGCAGTTGCAGGATGCCCGCATCCCACGGATTGCAATCCGTGGGCTTGATGGCGAATATCGGTCCGCGCTGCTCATCCCTCGCTGCGCATTGCTCACCACTGGCTGCTTACTTCGTCACCGGTATCGCAAACGGATCGTCGACCGGCTCAACGGCTTTCTTCGGGGCCGCCGGCGCAGGTGCCTTGGTTTTGGCATCGACCGGTTTCTTCAGGCCTTTGCCTTTTTTCCCTTTCACGTCGCGTTCGTTCGCATCGCGCGCCACACGGTAGTCGAGCCGTTTGGTCAATTCGATTTCGTGCATTTCTTGAATCAAACCTGAGTTGCTAGCCAAGATGATTTGGTCATTCTGGTAGTTGGGCATCGCAATCAAATCGTGCGGCAACTTCAGCGAATCGATCACTGCCCCGCTCTTGGGATTCAAGATCGCCATTCGTCCGGAGCTGTCGATCACATACAACCGATTTGGTGTGGCAGCCACAAATTTTTGCACGCCGTCGATGCGCCAGTCCTCTTGCCCGGTGGCGACCGCCAAGCGGAACAAGCTGCGATCTTTGCAGACGACATAGACGGCGTCCTCGTAAGGCATCGGACTTTGAATCACCGGCGAGCCCGACGCGAACGTCCATTGCTCTTGTCCCGTGGAGTTGTTGAAGGCATGGACGTAGCCGTTGCCGACTCCGAAATACACCGTTTTGCCTCGGGTGCTGGGCGAAGCGATTATCGGAAAGCCGGTTGCAACCCGGAACAGGATGCTGTTGGCTTCGGATCCGGCAACCGCCATATCGCCGCCGGTGCTGCCCCAGGCCATGCCCAATTCCGTGTTGACGGGCTGCACCTCGGAACGACCGCTGACTCGCAGATTCGCCAAACTGCGATGATCATCGTGAGTCAGCGAATAGACTTCCACTTGCCCATGCATGTTCGGGCAGTAAACTCCGACATCGTCCAACGCCGGACCCGCGGCCGGAGTACCTTCCATCAGCCGAGTGAACTCGACTTGCCCGGTCTTTCGATTCAGCACGTACACTGTCGTGGCGTTGATGACCGCCACGCGGGTAGCGCTGACCCCGATCGGCATCGACGGATGGCGACGATCGCCGAGCTCGGCAACCCACAGCACCTTGCCGGTATTGGCGTCGATCGCCTGGGTCGTGGCCCAACTGCTCTGCACAAACAGCACTCCGTCGTCGAGTTTCAAGTCGACAATTTTGGCCTGTTGGTTTTGTAGTTCGATTTGGGTAAACCAGGTGCGCTGCAAACCGTGTCGCGCCGCTTCGGTTCGCGGGATCAACTGTGCGGCGATCGGCTCGGCCGCTGCATTTCCAGTCAACGCAAATAAGTACGTCGCGGCAATACCTAAAATCAAGGAACGCGAGGTTTCGAATTTCATAGAATTGAATTCAGTTAGCGGTCGGTGCAAAGTTGCCGTTTGTCACACAAGCCATGCGAGTACCAGCATTGCTGTGCTAATTCCGTTATCGGGCTTCATGGCGTATGCGATTCCTGCCTGCAAAAAGGTTCCAAAATCTGAAGCGTGAACACCTCGAATGAGGTGTGTAAGTTAACAGGAAGTGGATCGCATCTTCTACGATAATCGAAGCTTGCACCATTTGAAAACAATAAACGATCAAGAAACGTGATCGCGAGCCGACCGTAGGTTGCCAATGCTTTGCCCGTGCTTTTTGGCTGAGTGCGTGCCGACTTTTTTAGGGCAAAAGAGCAGACTTGATGTTATCTGCCATACTGACAGCCAGGCGATCCTCGAATGTATCGGGGATTACGCCAATTGGCACGACACCGATTGGGCCGCATTTTACCAAACGTGACCAATCTGTTGACTTACAACGACTTAAGGCATTAGCAATGCCATGGCGCGCGACTTGCGTTCCTGTCGGTTCGCAAAGGCTCTCGTCTGCGCTTTTTGGCAGCCTATTTGTTGCCATCCTGGAAGACTGCGCCTGGTTTTCGCGACCAAATCATAGCAATCCAACCGAGTTTACCACTTTTTATTCTAGGGCTACCTGTTTTTCGGAGGTTCATGAGCGATGTCGACTGCGACCAAATCCAAAAAGAAGACCAGCAACACGGCCGGTACCAAACTTCAACCGCTGGGCGATCGTGTGGTGATCGAGCGTGAAGAGTCCGAAACCAAGACCGCCGGCGGCATCTTGCTGCCCGAATCGGCCAAGAACAAGCCGGCCCGCGGTACCGTGATCAGCGTCGGCGACGGTCGGCTATTGGACGACGGACGCCGCAACAAGATCCAAGTCAAACCGGGCGATCGCGTCGTATTTACGAACTACGCCGGCGAAAACTTCAAGATCAACGACCAAGAGCTGGTCCTGATGCGCGAAGAAGACATCCTAGCCGTGATCGACTGAACCTTAAATGTCGAAAGACGAAATTCAAATGTCGAAGGAAATCCGAAAGTCAAAAGTCAAAACGTTGTTTATGAGCGTTGGCCTTTGATTTTCGGGCTTTGACTTTCGACATTCATTCGTCATTTGAAGTTCGTCATTCGGAATTTAGACACCGTTTCAATTCAATAAAAACAGTATTTATCACACACACGTTCAGATAACGCACAGGAGCTTACAAAAACATGGCCAAGATGATTGCATTCGATCAAGAGGCGCGCGAAGCGATGCGCCGCGGTGTCTCCAAGTTGGCTCGGGCCGTCAAAGTGACGCTGGGACCGAAGGGTCGCAACGTTATTCTTCAGAAGAGCTTCGGCTCGCCGACCGTCACCAAAGACGGCGTCACAGTCGCCAAGGAAATTGACCTGGAAGACGTCTACGAGAACATGGGCGCTCGCATGGTTCGCGAAGTTGCCAGCAAGACCAGCGACGTGGCCGGCGACGGCACCACGACCGCGACCGTCTTGGCCGAAGCCATCTTCAACGAAGGCCTGAAGGCCGTCGTGGCCGGCGTCAATCCGATTCAAATGAAGAATGGCATCGAGCGCGCTGTCTCCGACATCAGCGAGAAGCTCAAGAAGATGTCGATCAGCATCAAGAGCAAAAAGGAAATGGCTCAAGTCGGCACGATTGCCGCCAACAACGATTCGGTGATCGGCGATCTGTTGGCCGATGCCATGGAAAAGGTCGGTAAGGACGGCGTAATTACGGTCGACGAAAGCAAGAGCATGAAGACCGAAGTCGAATGGGTCGAAGGCATGCAGTTTGACCGCGGCTATCTGTCGCCGTATTTCGTGACCAACCCGACCGAAATGACGGCTGAATTGGCCGACGCTTACGTGCTGGTCTACGAAAAGAAAATCAGCCAAATCAAGGAACTCGTGCCGGTGCTCGAAGCGGTGGTCAACTCCGGCAAACCGCTCTTGATCATCTGCGAAGAGGTCGAAGGCGAAGCCCTGGCCACATTGGTCATCAATCGTCTGCGCGGCACGTTCCAAGTCGCCGCCGTCAAGGCGCCTGGTTACGGCGACCGCCGCAAGGCCATGCTCGAAGACGTTGCCATTTTGACCGGTGCCACCGCCGTGTTCGAAAGCCTGGGCATCAAGCTTGAAAATCTGACCTTGGCCGATCTCGGTCGCGCCAAGAAGGTCACCATCGACAAGGACAACACGACGCTCATCGAAGGCGCCGGCAAGAGTGCCGACATCAAAGCCCGCATCGACCAAATCCGTCGCGAGATCGACAATAGCACCAGCGACTACGACAAAGAGAAGCTCGAAGAGCGCTTGGCCAAGTTGGCCGGCGGCGTTGCCAAGGTGAACGTAGGTGCCGCGACCGAGAGCGAAATGAAAGAGAAGAAGGCCCGTGTCGAAGACGCGCTACACGCTACGCGTGCAGCCGTTGAAGAAGGCATTCTGCCGGGCGGTGGTGTTGCCCTGCTGCGTGCCACGGCCCAACTGAAGCCGGAAGGTCTGACCCACGACGAGCAGATCGGCTACAACATCGTGCTGCGTTCGACGCGCGCACCGTTGACGATGATCGCCACGAACGCCGGTCAAGACGGCAGCATCATTTGCGAGAAGGTGCTCGAAGGCAAAGGCAACTTTGGTTACAACGCCGCAACCGGCGAGTTCGAAGATCTGGTCAAGGCCGGCGTCATCGACCCGACGAAGGTGACTCGCACGGCGTTGCAAAACGCCGCCAGCGTGGCAACGTTGATGTTGACCAGCGACGCGTTGATTGCCGACAAGCCGAAGAAAGAAGGCAAGAAGGGTGGCGGCGCCGGGCACGGCGGCGACCACGACATGTACTAAAGGGAGGATTTAGGAGTTGGGGGTCAGGGAGGACACAGAGCCTCGCTGTCCTCAGCGAGGAAACAGTGTCAGAGCCTCGCTGTCCCCAGCGAGGGAACGACGCGA
>JAYTAU010000321.1:0-4190 GCA_043737375.1 Planctomycetia bacterium | reverse complement strand
TCGAAAAAGCCGATGCCGGTGTTGATTTTGGCGAGGCCTGAGCCGTCCAAGTTGATCTCCAACTGGATGTCGGTTTCGGATGTTTTGCGTTCAATCTTTGCTGTGCGATTCATAGGAAAAGTAGGACGGAATTCATTCCGTTCTCGACCATCGTCAGAACTATTGAAGACGGAATGAATTCCGTCCTACGAGGTGCTTCGTCCTCACCTCAAACCATACCACGCAGCAGCCCCAGCAGGGCGTCGATTTGCTCGTCGGTGCCGACGGAAATCCGGATCCCGTCCCCCCAGCCCGCATAGTTCATATAGCGGATCAGAATTTGTGCCGCTTTCAGGCGTTCGTAGAGCGACTTGGCCGATTGTGCGGGATGATTGCACCAAACAAAATTGGCCTGCGAATCGACGACGCTGAAACCCATCTCGCGCAGAGCCGCGGTCAGCCGACCGCGCGTGGCGATGATCTTGGCCCGATTGTCGGCCAGCCAGGCTTGATCGTCGATTGCCGCAGTTGCGCCGGCGATGGATAGTGCGTCGCAGTTGTAGCTGTCTTTGACTTTGATCAGTTGCTCGATCATTTGCGGCTGCGCGATCAAAAATCCGAATCGAAGCCCGGCTAGCGCGTACGATTTGCTCAGCGTGCGCGAGACCATGATCTTTTCGTTCTCGGCAACCAGGTCGATGCAATTCGCCTCGGCAAAGTCGCCGTACGCTTCGTCGACCACCAACGGGCAAGGAAGTTCGTTAGCCAGCTCCAGCACGCGCTGCTTTGGCACGAACGTTCCAGACGGGCTATTGGGATTGGCAAGAAATGCCAACTTGAGCTTTGGCCGCGCGGCGGCAAAGTCGTTACTCAGCGACCAGTCGTCGTTGAAACGTATCTCTTCCGATTCGGCACTCTGTAGCTGAGCCAGCGTCTTATAAAGAATGTAACTCGGATACGGCAGTCGCAGCAGATCGCCGGTGCCGACGAACGCCCGCGTGACGATGGTCAGAATATCGTCGCTGCCGTTGCCGCATAAAATCCAGTGCGGTTCGACGCCATAGACTTCGGCGGCTCGGACACGAAACGCCTCAGCCAGCGGGTCCGGGTAGCGTTGTAAACCCAACTGAATGGTTTTGCCGATCGCACGTTGCACTGCCGGAGAGCTGGGGTACGGGTTCTCGTTGGTATTCAGCTTGATGAACTTGCCGCCGCGCGGCTGCTCACCGGGCACGTAGCCTTGTATCGCGGCGATCTCGGGACGGACGTACATGAGGCTGGGGGCTGGGGGGCTGGGGGGCTTGAGGCTTGAGAGTTTGTGAATTAATTGAATTCCCGTAAAAAAAATGCTGTGTTTTGATTCGGAGACTAGGGTTTCCGATCGAAACAGGGGTAAAAAAGCGATCGAGATTTTGTCCAAATCGATTAATTCACAAACTCTGACAACTGACCGCCATTCCGCTAATCGTTGCTTTTGAGCAATCGTACATCAACACTCGCCCGATGCGCCGTCAGTCCTTCTTTATCGGCCAACGTGCGAATGTCGTCGGCCACGCTTTGCAGGCCTTCCTTGGTAAACGAAATCACGCTGTTCGAACGTACAAAATCGGCGGCCGACAGCCCGCTGGCGAACCGCGCTGTGCCGCCGGTCGGCAGCACATGCGAGGGGCCGGCGGCGTAATCGCCAAGTGCCACGGGGCTGAACGGTCCTAAAAACGCAGCCCCGGCGTGAGGAATTTTTGCCAGTAACTGCTCGGCGTTTTCGGTGGCAATATGCAAATGTTCGCTGGCGATCTCGTCGGCCAGGGCACACGCTTCATCCGCGTCGCGAACGAGAATCAGCGCGCCGAAATCTTCCAAACTCTGCCGCGCTAAGTCGCCGCGCGACAGTCGCGCCATCTGCAGATACAATTCTTTCTCGACTGCGTTGATCAGACGCTCACTCCAACTGATCAGAATTCCCGATCCGGGAGCATGTTCGGCCTGAGCAATCAGATCGGCCGCGGCAAAATCGGCGCGGGTCGAATCGTCGGCGATCACGACCACTTCGCTCGGGCCGGCGATCGAGTCGATGTCGACCTCGCCGAACACATGCCGCTTGGCGAGCGCCACAAACATGTTGCCTGGGCCGACGATCTTATCGACCTGCGGAACGCCTTCGATGCCATAGGCCAACGCCGCGACGGCCTGCGCTCCGCCCATGCGATAAACTTCGGTCAGACCCAACTCGTGGCAAGTCGCCAGCAGGTCTTGGTTGTACGCGCCCAGCGGGGTGGGTGGAGCGACCACGGCCAATTCTTGCACGCCGGCCGCTTGCGCCGGAACGGCGGTCATCAATACGGTCGAGGGATAAGCCGCCGCGCCGCCGGGGACGCAAATGCCGACACGCCGTAGCGGCAAAAATCGTTGCCGCAGATAACTGCCATGCGGACCGGCCACGCGAACATCGGTCGGCACCAGCGCCTGCTGGAATCGCAGTATGTTGTCCTGTATTCGCCGAACCGTCGCCAGAAACGCCGGACTGGCCGCGCGATGCGCCGACAACAGCTCGCCGGCCGGCACGCGCAGCGTATCGGCGGTCAGCGTCGCGCGATCGATGCGGGCCGAATAGTCTAGCACCGCTGCCAAACCATGCACGCTTACATCGTGACAGATGCGTTCGACGACCTGCTGCGGCGAAAGCGGCTCGCCGAAGACTTCGATCGTGCGGCGGCGACCGGCCTCACTGACCACGTTGCCGCGCGGGCTGAGTCGTTCGCGTAGAGCAGCCACGGCCGCGCGAACATCCTGTTGTCGGGTATCGATACGCAGGATATTTAACGATGTAGTCATTGCTAGCCAAAGTATTGCCACGTACGCGCGACTGACCACTCCCATAGACACGCATCCTCGACTGCGGTTCAATGGATCGTACGTTGAATCGCCTATTGTGGCTCGCAAACGCAGGCAAAGGAAGGGGTTTCGCTTGAGCGTACCCTTCTCATGCCCACTCAGGGCAGTGGGCATGGCACCCTGCATCAACATAGCGCAACTGCAGACCAATGCCGAACGAATACCTCGACTTTCGTAGCGATACCGTGACCAAGCCCACTCCTGCCATGCGCCGCGCGATGGCCGAGGCCGATGTCGGCGATGATGTGTTCGGCGAGGATCCGGCCATCAACCGACTACAAGATCGCACGGCCGAAATTCTGGGCAAAGAAGCCGCACTGTTCGTCCCCTCGGGCTCGATGTCGAACCAGATCGGAGTCCGTTTGCATTGCAAGCCGGGCGACGAGTTCATCTGCGAAGCGGGCTGCCACATCTATAATTACGAGCAAGGTGCCTTCGCGCAACTCAGCGGCGTGGTGGCCCGCTGCGTGGATGGTCAATCAGGAGTGATTCAACCGGCGCAACTCGAAGGGTTGGTCCGCCCGCTGAACGATCATCTGGTGCGTACGACCTTGATCTGTTTGGAGAACACACACAATCGCGGCAGCGGAAAAATCCAGCCGATTGAAACGGTCGAGGCGGTTTGCAATTGGGCGCATAAAAGCGGTTTGAAAACGCATCTCGACGGGGCCAGGCTATTCAATGCGGTCGTAGCGACGGGCATCTCGGCAGCCGATTGGTCGCGGCACTTCGACACGGTGAGCGTCTGCTTTAGTAAGGGGCTTGGCGCGCCGGTCGGTTCGGCACTAGCGGGCTCGAAGTTATTGATCGCCGAAGCGCGGCGACATCGCAAGCTGTTTGGCGGCGCGATGCGTCAGGGCGGAATTCTGGCGGCCGGGGCGTTGTACGCGCTCGACCACCATCTCGAGCGACTCTCCGAAGACCATGCTAGTGCGCAACAACTGGCAGATCAGATTCGCGGCATCGAAGAGTTCGAACTGCGACCAGCCGTGGTCGATACCAACATCGTCATTTTTCAAGTCGATAAGCGCTTGGGCACGGCGGCCGAGTTCACCGCTCGATTGAAAGACGCGGGGCTATTGATGTTGGCGCTGGGACCAAACATGATTCGCGCGGTCACGCATTTGGATGTGACGGCCGACGATGTCAAGCTCGCGGGCGAGATTCTTCGTCAAGCCGTGACTGATTGTCAATCGCATCGGCCGATGAAGGGCATCGCCGAGCCGGTCGATTGGTGAAGCAAAGTAGCGAGCGGCCAGGTATACCCTGGTCGAGAATTGTTTGCTAGGGTGCCATGCCCACTGCCCTGAGTGGGCATG
>JAYTAU010000320.1:0-1586 GCA_043737375.1 Planctomycetia bacterium | reverse complement strand
AATATTGATTTTATTGCCAGTCGTACGTTCGTGCGCGTTGAGCGTGACTCGCACCGGCGCAGCGTCATCGATCGCATACCCCTGCTGCTCGAAACGACGCTTCATCAAGGCCAGTATTGGTTCTTGATTGACGTTGGGGACCGAAACATTGGCCGCCACGCTGATTTTAGTGCCAGGACCCAACAACGGCTGCACGGGCATGACGTTGGCCAACGCTTGTCGAACGCGATCGCTCGGAATGGTTACCGCCGTGAGCTGGCGACTGCGGCCATCGGGCGACTGCATTGCCAACCAAGTGCGCATTCCTAGCACATCGGGCCACGAACCGTTCGCTTGAAATGTATATTGCCAGACCACGGCACGCCGATCCAAATCGATCAATGCCTTGTCACACAGCAAGAACGACGGATCGCACCAGATCAGCGATTGCGCACTGGACATCGGGGGCAGCACCACTTCCAAATCACGCTTACCCGCTGCCAAATCGCACCGGGTCAACTTGACATGGTCAGCGAAACGCTGCACCACGGCCAAGGCGGCTCCGTCGGGTCGAAAAGCAACGCTGGGATTGCCGATCAGTTCGATAACCGTGAATGGTATCAATCCGACGGTTTCTCCGCTTTTGGCATCGACGATTTGCAGTCCCCCGTCGGGTTGCAAGTTGGTTACCGCGAAGTACCGGCGGCAAGGGCTCATTGCCAGCAACCGTTCTTGGTTCGTACGCAGATAAATCGCTTGGCACTCAGGCAACTTCCAGCCGACAATACGCCCCGTGCTGTCGCCAGTCACCACATGCTGATCGTCGACAATCGAGGCGGTTTTGATGATCGCGGTATCTGGGTTAAATTGCGATTCGTCGGCCGCTATATTCCGCACGGTGGGTGCCGGTGCCGCGGGCAAGTCTTTTAGTGGTCGCCAGCCGATGACCGGTGCCTTGGTTGTCAACGATAAGATATCGACGCGCGGAAAACGCTTGCCGCTGACGAAGATTGCCAGTGACCCATCCGCCGAAATGTCCATTAATGCCGCATCCGCATGAACGCTCACCGCGCCGTCAGCCTTGCGCGAAGCCAGATCGTATCGCTCGAGCATCCGCGCGGGGGAGTTAGCCGAGCTAAGATCCTTTTTGTCGATGATCAACTTACCGGATGCCGGCGAAGCCGCGATCATCCGGCTGACACTCCAGCGCACGTCACTCATCGTGATTTGCGTTTTACCGCTTGCGAGCGGGGCACCGATCGACCGGGCTTCGTACTTCCAACCGGACGGACGAGCATTGACGTCGACTGTTCGCAATCCGGTTACCACGGAGTTGGTCAGCGGCGGCAGCTCGGCATCCAACAGGTCGCCGCCTGCGCGCATCGTGGCAATCCGTTTGGCCAATAGTTCGCCAGGAAGTTTGACCGTCTTCAAAATCGAATTGCGTTTGAATTGGTCGCCTTCGACGATCACTGCAGTCGTTAAATCGAGCACCTTACGACGATCGATATTGAATCCGTCTTGGTTCGGAAATTCGAAGATCGGCGTTTCAGCGGCTTGCCGACTATAAATGGCTCGCCCGTCGATCAGCCAACCCGAGTCATCCG
>JAYTAU010000319.1:0-10288 GCA_043737375.1 Planctomycetia bacterium | reverse complement strand
TCCGCTCGATCGTGCGGCCCAGGATAAATTTTCCGGGTTCGAGGTTGAAAGGCTGATGCCGAGTCAGCTTGCACGTTTCAGAATGATCGGCAATCAGTTTGGCGATGCTGCCGGCACGAGTCGTGTCGTAACTAAACTTGCCGCTCGTGGGCACCGAGATTTCTTCCGCCAACCGCAGATCAACCGAATGGGTGTCGTAAGGGCAGTGCTCGCCGACGCGAGGGATTCGCGGCAGCGGCTCCGGCTCGATAATCAATGCCCCCGAGTCAATTGCCGAATGCACTTCGGTATTGCAAAGAATCATTTCGGCAACCTAGATCCGGCTCGGCTCTCTAGTTTCAAGTTGGCTTTTCTTCACCGTCACGGTTGAGCCGTTCTCAAACGTCCGCGCTGGCAAGCGAACTAACGACAGATCCTTGTTTTCGTCGAGAATTACGACTCTCATCCGGCCTTCAGTTTCACCGCGCTCAAGCAACTGGTTCGCGTCGAATTCGACGTTCTCCTGGTTCGTAAACAACGAAAATTCCGACCCGATGTAGTCCACGGCACTGACGGCGAGTTCAGAGGAGAACTGTCCCGACGAAATGTTGCATTCGAGCCAAACTGTCCGATCATCCATATTTTCATCTCCTTTATGGATCACTCTTAACCCTGTTCCGTCAGGGCCGCACAGCCTAAATAAACAATGACATCCATCTCGAGGTCTCGGTATAAACTACGAAGAATTGCACTCGATTACAAGCATCGCCAGTTTGAAGAGCGACACGCACGATATGGCAAATCCTTCTATACTCACCCATCACCCTCTATTTCACCAATACCGCGCTGAGCGTCGATGAACTACGCTGGCCGTCCTGATCGACCCGCACCGCGTGCAGGGCATGAATCCCTCGCGATAGCGTGCCGATGTTGATTTCGGCAGGCAGCTTGTCCGCTTGGCCGACGAGTCTTGCACCATTGTAAACTTCGACCTTGCCGGTGAATTTGTCGGCCGCGCTGTCGGTGGCAACGCTGCTTTCGACTCGGACGATCGTCGGTTCTTTGTCCGAAGCTTCTTGAAACCCTGCTCCGTCGCCAAAGCCAATATGACTAGCCAGTTTGATTTGCGGCTTTTGTGTGACGAACGCGCGCCAGGCGTGCGCATTCAATTGATCGGGCACCCATCCGGCGTTGGTCCAGCCCCCGCTGCCGATATCGCCGCTGAATGACTCGAACGTTCCGATCTTCGCCGGCCCCGCGCCCCAGGTGCTTTGATCGACGATCCAACCTTCGCTCTCTTTGAAGTCCAGTAGTTTGACGGGCCCGGCCAGCGGCGTTGCGTCTTTGGGATACCGCCGGGCAATTACCGCATCGAAGAACGGCATCAATAGATTGTTGGCCCTGGCCCATTCGTGCTTGCGGCCCCACTGCACGGCGATGGCCCATTGCGCGGATTCGGTGCGTTCGATCGGCAGCTTGGCCAGTAACTGTTCCATCTGCTTGCCGTCACGCTCGCCAAAGATGGTCACCGTCGGAATTTTTCGCAACTCGGGGGACTTGGGCCCGACTTCTAAACAGACCGCGCCGATAGCGATCGAACGCTCCGGAATTTGTTGAGCAAACGAGATCGACATGCCCGAGCCGGCCGACATGCCGACAAAACAGAGCGGCAGATGTTCGATCTCGGGCCGACCGCTCTTAGTGGCAAAATCTTTCAGCCCGGCCAACAGCGACGGCGAAAAGTCTTCGTTCTTCACACCAAAGTAGTTCGCCCCGATAACCGCGAAGCCCCAGAGCCGAGCCGCCTCTTGCCAATGCTTTTGCTCGGTCTGTTTGAGGTTGAACGGGTTGAAGACAGCGCCGCGAATCACCTTGACGTTGTCGGGCACCCAGATCGACAATTCGACTTTGTCTGCTGAGCCCGTCGAGCGATCCGAAGTCTTTTTCGGTTTGGCGAGCGGCGCTTCGGTGGTGTAAGTGGTATCGGCGGCGCGAAGATTGGCAACCGTAGCCAACAGAATTAACGCGGCGATCGAAAAGCGACAGTTCATCGTTGCAAATCCAAGTTCGGGAAATGTCTTACTCACGACAAGTATTGTAACCACCACGCGGTCGCGAATGATAACGACGCGCAGGGACCGCGATTTTTCGGGGGAGGGGCCAACTTAGCCGGCCGGAAGCATGGTGCCATGGCCACGGCTCTGCGTGGGCATGAAGGTAGACCAGTAGTTCAAGGCTGCGATTAGAGCGCCGGGTGCCATGCCCCTGGTGTGTTCACCGAGGGCTAAAATTATTTCCGTGCAAACTGTCCAACCGCGACGCCCAGCACTTCTTCCGCCAGGCGTTGATAGTCCTCGGCACCGTTGCTGTCGGCCGCATACTGAAAGATCGATTGGCCAAAACTGGGTGCCTCGGCCAGACGAATGTTGCGGCGAATCCGCGTTTGGAACGTGCGCGCGTCGGCCCAGGCGGGGTGCGGGTTGGCCTTGGCCTCGAAGAACTGCTCGACATCGTGGCCCACTTCGGCCGCCAACCGCGTGCCCGACTCGTACAAGCAGAGCACGACGCCGGTGAGCCGCAGCCGGTCGTTGATCCGCTTGGCGACGAGTTCGATGGTTTGCAATAGCTTGCTCAGACCATGCAAGGCGAGAAAATGCGGCTGCAGCGGCAGAAAGACCTCGTCAACCGCGGCCAGCGCATTGAGGGTGAGGATACCCAACGACGGCGGGCAATCGATCAGCAGATAATCGAACGGTTGGGATTCAAATGCCGCGGCATCTTCGGCCAGTTTGTCGCGCAAGATAATCTCGCGGCCGACAACGCCGACCAGTTCGACTTCGGCTGCCGCCAAATCGATGTGCGAGCCGACGACCCACAGGTTTTCGGCAACCTGATGCCGGGCCTGTGCTAGCGTGGTGTCGCCGGTCAGGACGTCGTACATCGAAAATTCGGATTCGCCCGGCGTCAGGCCCAAATGCAACGTGGCATGCGCCTGCGGGTCGAGATCGACCAAGCAAACACGCTGACCCGATGCGGCGAGCGCGGCGGAGAGGTTGACGGCGGTGGTGGTTTTACCGACGCCCCCTTTTTGATTCAGAATGGCAATCGAGCGCATGGCGGGAACTCCGTTTCCGACGCTAGCTAGCAGAACTACGGCAAGATGATTGCGGCGATTATAGCGCGCTGCGTGAAATGGTCCTAGAGCGTTCTAGGGCAGAGAATTAGCCGCGAAAAACGCGAATGAACGCGAATCGATCGCAGACGGCCGAAACTCGCAGAGCCGCGCTTGCGGCTTAACCACCGGCCCGCGTTCTTGAAAAAAATTGGCCGCGAATGGATACAAATGGACGCGAATTGGGCCACACGCGGATCACGCTTTAGAAGCCGCGTTTGAATGTCAGCTCGTCAATGTACTTTCTAAACCCGCCGTAAACGTGCGGAGCGAGTCGGATAACTCGCGGTTCACCTCGTATGGATGCTAAGCCGTTATTGGAGTCCAACAGTACGATCACCTGTTGATCATCTTGTGTAAAACGAACTGCGTAATGCCAATATATATCTCCCTCGCCGATCTCAGCCGATGACTCATTCCAAAGAAAGCTGCTGTCTTCAAGCAAACTTCGACGGAAGTGAATTAAACCCCGCTCGTTGGTTACATCTTGCATCCCGCTCAAATGGATACGTTCGGCGGCAGTATCCGCCTGGTAGTTGAGTCGCCCGAGTTCGACCGTGGACGCCGTGTCGATCAACCGCGCGTTCTCAGCGCCCCAGAATTCCAGCGGTCGCCGGGTCGAACGGTACTGATGCGCAATGGCCAACCCTGCGGCAACCAGCGCCACGGACAGCATCAGCACGACGATCAGTTTACCACGATTCATGCAGTCATTTTACCACGGAGGCACGGAGGAGCAAAAAGGAAGTCTCGCGCAAAAGCGCAAAGGAGACAATGATGCTTTGATTGCATTACAACAATCCTCGCGTTGTTCGATAGTCCCTTAATATGCAAATCCCATTCGCGTTCATTCGTATCCATTCGCGGCCATCTCTGTTTCTGAAAAAACGCGGGCCGGTGGCCGCGCCGCTAAGCAGCCGTGTGAGATACGCTTACACTTAGCGAGCAGTCCTTCAATTCCGATTCGCGTTTATTCGTATCCATTCGCGGCCATCATTCACTCTGCTCCGCGTCTCCGTGACTCTGTGGTGACATACTTCCACTGTTCGTCAAAGAAGCCGGCGTCGACGATGCGGCCCGGAGCGGTACCGCTCGGCGGAGTATCGAGATCGATCACGGCCCAGTCGGGTAGCTTGGCCGTTTGCGTGGCGTTGCTCTTGTCGTGCGTTTCGCGGAACGTCGGGCCGCTGTTGAGTACGACATACTTCATGGGGTTGAGCGGATTGGGATAGATCATGGCGAGCATATGATGCTTGGCGTCGTGTGATTGCTTACCGACTTGAATGCCGGGCGAGGTTCTATCGTTGTTGTCTATATTGTTGCTCCACCGCACGGGTAGCTTGGCGTTGATCTTGGAGAGCAGTGCGTTCGAAGTCGAGTCACCCCACAGCACCAAGTTGCAGCGCGCGATATCGTCGGCCGTGACCTCGGTGTCTTTCTTTGTGGGCATGTCGCCGCGGAACAGCCGCCGCCAACGATCGCGCTGATGTTGCATCTCGTGATCGACCCAGGCGTTTACCTTTGGGTTCGGCGACTTGCCGCTGGGACTGACGAATAGCACGGGGCCATCCATAAAGGCGTCGTCGATCGGGCCTTGCAGGCCGGGGAGTTTTCTGAGATCGAGCTCTCCTTTTGGCCCGCCGCTGGCCGCCGTGAGGGCCAACATTCCTTGTTGCCATTTGCCATCACGGAGGATCAAGTCGAACGCTTCGATCGGACGGGGGTTCGGTGGTTTGTCCTGTAGCCCGTACTTCGAGGCTAGGACGACGGTCTGGTCGTCGATCATGACTTTTCGTTCGCGTGGCGCTGCAACCACATACGGACCGCTGCGCAGTGGATGAATCCGCAGCGCCGTGACGTTATTGGTCGTCAGCTTGGCGTCCCAACCGCCGTTGGCCGTATGCTTGAATTCCCCTTCAACCCGCGTATCGTCCCAATGCCGCTCTAGTCCCAGCAATTCGACCCAATACGCTTGGTTATAGCGCAGCGTGCGGGTTTGAAACGTGAATTTATCGTGCGGCTTGATGGCTGAGCTGTGCGCGGCTTGCAGCTCTTTGACGATCTGCGTCTTCGAAGGGGCGTCGTACTTGTGACCCATCTTCGCGCCGATGATGCGATGCAGTTTCTCGCCATGTTTTTCGTACTCGGCTTCCATGATATCGGCCGAGGCTTTCTGTTTATCCTCCTCGCCGCTGTACGAAATCACCGGAATGTTGAACAAGTTGCGCGTATAGCTGGGCACATCGTACAAGTGCCAAAGTTGCTGCTCGTGCGGGGCGGGCAGCGAATCGCCTTTCAGATTTTGATACAGCCGCGTGTCGACAAATCCCGCGCCGGCTTGCATGGCGACCCAGCGACTTGGATAGTGCGCCCCCAAGTGCCATGCACCGGCGCCCCCCATCGAGAAGCCCATCATCACAATGCGTCGCGGGTCGATCTTATAACGCGATTGCACGCTGGCAATCGCTTCGAGCACGTCGCGTTCGCCGGCAAACTTGAACGCGTTGCAGTAGCGGCCCAGCGGATGCAGCACGATCCCGTCGTCGGGCGTGAACTCGCCGCGATTCTTTTGGCGTTCGAGAATGAATTGTAGATCGGTTCCCTTGTCGTTGCGACCGTGCAGCCAAACGTACAATGGCGCGGGCTTAGTCAGGTCGAGTTTGTCAGGAATCACCAGCCCATACGGCTGATACGAGTTATCGATCTCCGACTGATAACCGCGCACGACCAAGCCGGTTTGCTTGGTCCAAAACGGCATATTCAGTTTGACTTCGTTAGCACGCGCGGCGGCGATTTTCAAAAGTTCGAAGGCACCATCGACATCGGCCGGTTTATAAAACTCGCCGTGGTCGAGTGCGTAGCGCACCGCCTTGTAATAGATGACGACATCGGCCATCAGATCGTCCGGTGCTTTGGCCGTAGTTTGGTTTTTTGCCACAGCCGGCTGTGCGGTGGGGCGCAATGCGGATGCTGGCAGCCCGGTCGAAGAGACTAGGTCGCGATACTTGAACTGATCGAGCTGCTCGGTCAGTTTATCGCGCTGTTCGGCGGTGATCTCGATTCCCGGCGGAGGCAGAATTCGCGTGATCTGCGGAACATCGGCAGCATGTACGACTCCGGAAACGACGCCAAGCGACAGGGTGAGAAACAGCCGAACGGATCGGAATACGAACAACATCGTAGAGCGCTCCCAAGCAAGCAACGAACGAAACCAGACCAGTGGAACAAGCCCTTGAGGCTAACCGCCAACCGAATGAAAAGCCAGCACGAGATTCGGATGGAGTGCCCTGCCCACTGCACTGAGTGGACAAGAGTATCAAGGTGAATTTCAGATGAAGGCCAGTATCGTGATCGATTCGCATGCCCACGCACGACCGTGAGCATTGCACCCTGAGTTCACTTGCGCTTCGGTCATCCCTTGATATTCAATACCGCGCTTCACCCCGGCGACTGAACCAGATCCGCGCCCTGGCCTGGCGGGAGCGGATCGTCGGAGAACTTCAGATCGACCAGTTCGCCGGGACGAAGTTTCAGTGAATTGGGAACGGGAATGCGCACCGGCAGACCCCACTCGATCAGTTTGGGGTCGCGAAGTTGATGCGGCGGGACCAGCTCGACTTGCGGGCCGACACGATCGACCGTGCATGTTGCGACCTGAGTTCGGTTGATGCGGGGTCGAACGATCACGTTCGTTCCCACATGGGGTTGTAGCCGGTGGTTGTGACGAACATAGCTGACGATGTAGGCAGCTTCGTCGGACGCGACGGTGTAAATCACGGTCCCTCGCCGGACGCTTTGTCCCGGCCAAGCTGCGATCTGCATCAAGTGGCCGCTGATCGGCGCACGGATTTCGAGCAATTCGCGTTGTAATTCGAGTTCGCGTAAACGTGCCTCTTGCAACGCCAATTCAGCCCGCACCGGTTGCAGCAGTTTGGCAGCGTCGGATGTTTCGGCCGGCGAGTAATGCTGAATTCGTTGCAGCGCGGTCGTCAGCAGTAAGTCGGCTTCGGTCAGAAAGGCTTCGTGCCCTTTGATGCGTTTGACAACGACGTCGTGCAATTGTTGAAATTCGAGGTGTTCGAATTTGCTCATCACTCGGCGTTGAATCAAGTCGTCGATCAGATCGAGTCTTTCGCGTTGGCGCAGACGGTCGATCCGGTCGGTTGCCAATAATGCTTTGCGATCGGCAATCGCCAGGCGTCGCGACTCGATCTCGACCGCCAGCCGCCGCGCTTCACTCACATGTTCAAACACGCGATCGGACTGCTCCAAGCGAGTCGTTTCTTCGATTGCAACCAAGTCGCCCTTGGCTTTGGCGAGTTCTTCCATGACCGTGGCGATTTGTGCGAGTACGGGCCGATCGTCGAGTCGTGCGATGAGGTCTCCGGCCTCGACCCGATCGAACAATTTCCAGTTGCGATAAGGTGAATCGGCAAGCACGCCGTCGATGCCAACGGCGATATCGGCGCGTTGCGCATAGACTTCGCCCGTGGCCTGTGTGACCACGAGTTGTCGATTCCAGAGATAGGCCACCCCGCTCATGCTGAGGGCGAAGACGAAAATCGGCAGAATACGAAATCGCAACGCGCGCCAGCGCTGCGACCAAGGGACGGGAATTTTTTCCAGCTCGGCCATCGCTTAGACCTCTCCTTCGTCGGCGCGATGAAAGAGCGAGATTTGCGATACGCCCGGCATGGTCTGAAGTTCCTGGACCAATTCTTGGCTGCGGCCTGAATCTCGCAACAGCAATCGGTACGACAGATCGACCATCGCTTGCGGCAGTTCGCGATGCGAGGCGACTTGCACCCGTAAGCTGTGTCGGCGCAAGACCGATTGCAACAGTGACAGCCCGGCCCCTTCGCTTTGCAGTGAGACGACTACGTCGAAACGATGCCGACCGCCGAACGAACTGGCGCGGAGATAAATGAAAATCAACGCAACGCAAAAACAGCTTACGATCGCCAAACTGTAACGCATGGTTCCGGCAGCCATGCCTTCCAGAATCGCCCACATAATAAAGGTGGTGTCGCGCGTATCTCTCAGGGTGTTGCGGAATCGCACGATGGCAAACACCGCCAACAATCCAAAAGCAATCACGATGTCACCCGACATCAACGCCATGGTCAATGAGACCAGCGTCGGCACGATCACCAACGACGCAACGAACATTTGCGAATACGAAAGCCCGACGTGGGTCAACATGTAAACCCAGCCGATGACGTGTCCCATGGCGAAGGCCAGCAACAACGACAGCACCAGGCTTTCCGGCGGCAACGACGACACGCCCACATCGCCGCTCATAATGGTGTCGAGCCAGTTATCCATGTTTCATGCGCAATGAACGTCAGTGGAGAAAAAGTGAATAGAACGGTGCGGTTAGTTCGAAAGCGGCATGAATCAGCCCGCCAGCAGACCTCGCGTCAAGGTGTCCAAGGAAATCGCGCAGGTCACGTATTTGGCCATCGGACTGCGGGTTAAGTTGAAGGTTTGCACCAGGTTTTGCATCCAACCTGGAAATCGATCGGTGAACTTGAGCTCGAGAATGACCCCTGGCACGCGCGGTTGAAAACGTTCTTCCAATCGATTGACGCACAGGTTGTGATCGAAGCGGCCCGACGAAACGTTGCGATCGAATGTCAGGCGGACCGAATCGTCGTTCGGAGTCACATACGCTTCGCGTTGGTAGGAGACCATGATGCCGCGATCGGCACCGATGTTGTTTCGCAATGCGCAAAAATTACGAAGCGCTTCGAAGCCGGCAGCCGAGTCGGTAACCAGATCGGAGCGGTCGGGATATCGCCGCGCCAGCAACGGCTGTACGGCGGCTCGGCGCACGGCAACGCGCTCTTTGCAAATCACGTCGTTCAGGCGACGCTTGATCTCGAAGTAGACGGCGCTGTTCGGGTCGTCGTGGTAAAATCGCAAACGCAACTTGAACCGGTTCTTCAAGCCATTCAGCGTCGCCTGACACAGCGATAAGGCGGGGCTGTCCAAGTAGATGCTGTGAATGTGATACGAATCGGCAAGCGCGGGGTCGGCGTTCTCGTCGAGGGTTAGATACGTACGCGCGAAATCGCGGACAGCTCGTGCTCGCGTTTCGTCGATCATGTATTTGAATTCGAACCGACTACCTTGCAGTCGATGAACATACGTCATTTCACTTTGCATCCTCGAAACACATCCAGGGAACGTAAAAATTTCGGCAGGTTGCCATCTCGTTCGCACGCGACGAGCAAAAGCCCGCAATCGAAGCAATTGTCAATAAAAGTCGAACTGTTTCGCTCGATTTTTCGCCAAATCAGCGGTTGCCGCCTTCCATTCCGCGGGGATCCGCAGGAATGGCTGCGATCATGCCCTTAAAATGTTTGCTCGCAACGGCTTACCGTCAATCCGCCGAATTGCGTCGCAAATATCACAGTTAATATACTAACACAATGCTAATCAAATCTTCATAATAAAAACCGCTTCGGCAAATGCAACAATAAAGTCGAATAAATTATGATTTTTGTTAAAAAAGATGCTGGTCAAGGAAGCGATCGCGGATCTGGGATGTAGTGCGCTGCGCAGAGCGTGGCCAGAGGGAAATCGAAACGTGAAAGAGAGGGCGGATTGCCCGTCACGCCGGCCGGTAAGATTATGGCTTAAGATTTATGGCGGTTGCTTTGCTTTCCACAAGCCAAATATTGCGATAATGCACCGGGCAGTGTTGCTGCAAAATAATGTTCCCGGTGTAAGGCACGCCTTCGCCTACTGCGAGTTGCCCACCGTGAATCGTCAAGTCGTCATGAATGGTCACTCCGTTGTGCTTGACCGTGACGCGGGCATGACGAACCGATTTGCCGTCCGGTCCTTTTCGGGCTGCGGTAAAATCAACATCGTAAGTCTGCCAGACAAGCGGCGGATAGCACATATTTACCAATGGCGCAAATCGCTTGTAGAACGAACCGCACTCATTGTGGACGCCTTCCAGGCCGAACGAATCGAGCACCTGAATCTCGTAGTCGCCGCCGCCGGTATTCGTCGCTAGATAGACGCCGCTGTTGCCGCGCCATTGCCAGCGAGCGTCGGGCATAAACGGCGTACGAAACTCAACATGCAGGTCAAAGTCGCTGAATTTCTGTTTGCTGTTGGCACCGG
>JAYTAU010000318.1:0-1590 GCA_043737375.1 Planctomycetia bacterium | reverse complement strand
TCCCGATCATCAACGAGAACGATACCGTCAGCGTCGACGAATTGCGTACGACCTTCGGCGACAACGACCGGCTGGCAGCGATGGTCACCAATTTGATTCGCGCGCCGCTGTTGGTGCTGCTCTCGGATGTCGCCGGGCTGTTCGATGGCGAGCCGAGCGATCCCAATTCGCAAGTCGTCAGCACGGTGACACGGCTCGACGATTCGATCTGGGCACTGGTCCGCGATAAGGCCACGGGGCTGAGCAAAGGGGGCATGGCCAGCAAACTCGAAGCCGCGCGCATCTGCACTTCTGCCGGCGAAAACGTGATCATCGGATCGGGCAAGCAGCCTGGTACGTTGGCGGCGATCATGGCGGGCGAACCGGTCGGTACATTGTTCACGGCACAAGGCGAAACGGTGCCGGCGCTGAAGCGATGGATCGGCTTCACCGCACAGACGCGTGGGCAGATCATCGTCGATGACGGTGCCCGCCGCGCGGTCGAGAAACAAGGTCGAAGTTTGTTGGCGATCGGCATACAAGGGTGCACCGGTACCTTCAAAAAAGGGGACGTGGTCTCGCTGCGTGATGGCAGCGGCAACGAGTTCGCTCGCGGGCTGACGAACTATGGCGTCGAAGAATTGGAACGCATAAAAGGTCTCAAGACCGAACAAATTGCCGCAGTGTTGGGGTATAGTCCGTATGATGAAGTCATCCATCGCGATAACATGGCGGTAACCACCGCGCGGGAATGACAGTGCGCAATTGAGTGCAAGCGAATTGCCATGAATCAAACGGAATTCAACGACCAGCGTTCGAGGCTAAGAGGCTGGAGACTGGAGACTGGAGACTGGGAAGAAACGACAAACCGCAAACGTCAAGTTTGAACAGATATAAGTTTCAAGTCGCAAACACCCCCAGCCTCAATCCTCCAGCCTCAATCCTCCAGCCTCAAGTCCCGAGCCCCTAGCCTCCAGCCCCCGTATCTAAGTGCCAGCAGCGGTTTGGGAAGTTTTGATCATCTTGGTCTTCACACTGGCCAACGGCTTTTTTGCCGCGGCCGAGATCGCCATCGTCGCTTCGCGCAAGGGCCGGCTGCAACAGTTGGCCGACAACGGCGATCATGGCGCGCGCGTCGCTCTGGAACTGGCGGCGGACCCCAATCGCTTTTTGCCCACCGTACAAGTCGGTATTACGCTGATCAGCACCATCTCGGCGGCATTTGCCGGTGCGCAACTTGCTGCCCGATTGTCGTCGGTACTGGCCGAAGTGCCGATTGTGTTCATCGCGGCCTATCGCAATCAAATCGCGTTTGGCGTCGTCGTGTTGTTCATCACCTTTCTGTCGTTGATCCTCGGTGAATTGGTTCCCAAGCGACTCGCGCTGCGACACGCCGAAGCGCTCGCGCGGTTTGTCGCCCCGTTCATGGCGTTCTTAGCCAAGATCGCCCGGCCGGCGATTTGGGTGATGGGCCTGGCCACGAATGGCGTGCTGTTTCTGCTCCGCGCCGCCGAGAGCGACGAGCCCAGCGTTTCGGTCGACGATATCGAACATATGATCGAGTCGGGCCGCGCCGAGGGTGTCGTCGAACCGGTCGAACAACGCGTCGCC
>JAYTAU010000317.1:0-4212 GCA_043737375.1 Planctomycetia bacterium | reverse complement strand
GTTGGCAACGATTGCACACAACTTACGCAGCAGGCAGAATGGCGACAGCTGGTTAACGACCTGATAACGATTCAGAAACAGCTCGATATTGATTACGGCGTATTGGTTGGATTTGCCGTTCGTGTCCATGGACTACTTCGCTCAACGGAAGGCATCGACACAAGGATAGTCGCCAAGAACGACGAAATGTTGCAGCGTCTTGATACGACAGCCTCTAACCGCAACAAACATGACTTGGACAGCACTGGTGCAACTCTCCAAACATAATCCGGCCTGTGAGATAGCGGCCGACTTTGGTGTGTACCACCCCGACGGTAGCGGCTGGCAATACATTCCCGAGTTTTGATTTGCGGAGAGCCGTAATCAGGAATCGGCTCGGCATTTCCGATTCGTCTTGACCCTCTCGCCCGTTCTTGCGACACTCCCGCGCCCTTTGAGCGAGGGCCGGTCGCCGCGTTGCTAGCATCGACCGAGAATCGACCGCGATCTCTGGTTCTTTCGGAGTGCAAAAGCGATGGTCCGCATTTATCGAATATTCGGCCTGTTATTTCTAGGTTTGCTAGGCTCGGGCTGCGGCGGGAGTGATGGCGGTTCGCCCGTCGTTGCGACTCCCAAGCACGAGGTCGAACATCCCAGTCCCGACAAGGTGGCTCATCAGTTCATGATGACGATCAAGACCGGCGACGAACAACAGGCCTCTAAGCTGTTAACCGAAAAGGCCCGACAAGAGGTCGAACGAACCGGGATGGACGTGATGGCTTCGGGCAGCCAGACGATGGAGTTCACTATCGACGGCGTCGAATACATCGGCGAGGCGAAGGATGGAGCTCATGTCGCGGCGACCATTTCGGATGTCGATGCCGATCAGAACCGCGTCACCAACCAAGTATTATGGTTTCTGCGTAAGGAGCCGATCGGTTGGCGCGTGGCAGGGATCGCGATCAAAATTTTTCAGGGCGAAGATCCGGTACTGTATATTTTCGAAGACCCAGAAGAGGCTGCTCGCCAGCAGCAGCTAGTGGTCGAAGAAGTCGAGCGACGCGCTGCTGCCGCCGCTCAGCAAGCCAGCTCGACTCAGGCGACTTCGGCACCTGGCACTGCATTGCAAAGCGCAACTCAGCGAGCCAATCAGCAACAGCCTGTTGAGACATTTTCTCCGAGCCAGTCAAGCTCAACCCAGCCTGTGACGACCGATCCGAAAGCAAACAATTTCAACGTTAAGCAACCGCGATCCGCATCGCTTCAAGACAATATTCAGAAGTAGTCACCAATTTTTCCAGAAATAGTTACCTGGTAGGACCGGTCGGCTCGGTTGCACCGACTAGTCCAAACTCGTTGCAACTGCTGACTTTACAACTTGATTGGATTACATGAGGCCCTGGTTTTTACCAGGGCCTCTTTTTTTGTTTTGCGGCTATCCGCGCACACGCTAGCATGATACAGTTGTGGGAATAAACAGCGCAAGGCCCCTAGATAGCCAGGGGTTTGTAAATTAACTGTTAGAGGGTTGACAACCCATACTTAGCTGTTAACCTAGCGTCCTAGTCTGTGCAATCGGTTCTGCTTACGCAATCGACAAAGCTTACAGGGCAAGCTTTTCCCGCTTGAGTGAACAGGATTGAGAGCAGGGCGAAACGCTATGAGTTGATTACCGCGAATTGTAGGCCGTCGCAATCGTGGACCCAGAGACTGACGGCAACGTGAACCTGTTACGCCAAGTTACTTGTTTGGAGGATTCGAGGATGAATCGTGCATTGATTTTTGGCATCGCGATTTTTTTCGCGGTTGTCGGCATCGCCTTGATTGGTGGTGAAAGCAAGGCCGTCGCCGGTCACGGTTGCCACGGCTGCGATGGTGTTGGTTGTGATGGTGGTTGTGGCGGTCATGTTTCCGATTGCTGTGGTTGCCACGGTCGTCGGAAGCTGTTCGGTCATCGCCGCAATCGTGGTTGCTGTGGTTGCGACGGTGCTCCGTCGTGCTGTGGCCAAGCCCCGGTTTGCGCCCCGGCCTGTGCTGCTCCGGCTTGCCCGCCGAGCTGCGCTGGTGTTGCTCCGGCCTGCCCGCCGAGCTGCGCTGGTGAAGTTCCCCACGGTGCCCCGGCTCCGTCCGATGCGATTGCTCCCCCGCCGGCCCCCAAGGGTGCCTCGGTCAAGAGCATCCGTACCCCGATGGTCAGCTACCGTCGCTAGTATTAATCAGGATTTATCTCCCGCGCATGCCCTGTGCGTCGGAGTCTTAAATCGAACGAATGAAAAAGGCCAAGTCTCCCGCAGACTTGGCCTTTTTTCGTTAATGGATTTCACCACGGAGACGCGGAGAAACCATTCGCGACCGACAAATCCTCTCCGTGTCTCCGTGTCTCCGTGATAAATCTTTTTAAGCAAATGTCTCGCGAAGCTGCTCGATATACCGCGGGCAGGCCGTGCGTGGGTCTTCTTCCGGCTCCTCATACTCCAACACAATATAGCCGCGGTATCCCGTATCGCGCAGCAACTTGGCCAGCCGTTTGAAATCGCTCGCCTCTTTCTTCTTACCGGCCGACGTTACAACCACTTTGATCTGCACGTTTAACGCGTAGGGGGCGATGCGGGCCAAGTCCGCGTAAACGTCCTCGCCGTGAAAATTGCCCGAGTCCAAGTTCGCGCCGAACCAGGGACTTTTTACATCCTCGACGATTTTCAACATCCCGTCGGGCGTCGCCGTTAGCCCGCCATGATTCTCGAGCGCAAGATGAACGCCCCGTTTGCCGGAGTAATCGCAGCACTCTTCGATCCCAGCAACCGCCAATTTGTGAGCTTCGGCAGCATTTTGGCCCGGTTGCGGTTTGCCCGAAAAGATGCGAATCACCGGGGCGCCCAATACGGCCGCCCGATCGATCCATTGCTTGGTCGTGGCGATTTGCTTCTCGCGTTCCGCCCCTGCCGGAAAGCAAAAATCGTTGCCGATCGCCGTGCCCGACACGTCCAAGCCCAACTTAAAACAGAGGCTCGCCAGGTTTCGCAAGTATTCGTCGGTCAGCGGCGTCGGAAAGTAATACGACGTCAACTCGGTCCCATCCAACTGCATTTTGGCGCAGTCGCGAACGAAGTCGTCGAGTGTCAGCAGCTTCTGACTGGCATCCTTGGGCTTGAACAGGTCGCGATAACTGTAAGCCGCCAGACTGAATTTAAACTTCGCCGGGCCGGGGCGAGTTATCGGCTCAATGGCTTGGACCGGCGAAGCGAGTCCTGCGACGGTTGCCAACGCTCCGCCGACCGCGACGGTTGATACCAACGTTTCGGTGATGAATTTACGTCGTGATAGCGAACGCATGATTAATTCCTGGGAGATATGCATGGAGACAACCGCTAAGAGCATTGTGCAACCGGCTCGGTCGGTTAGCAATATTCGTGAAGGATAATCGCTCGCTGCCGACTCGCTCTCGTGCCGAGACCGGCAAAACGGGTTTGCCACCCACGATTCAACCTTCACCATCCACCCACGCCGTACCACCTTTAGCCGACTTTCCCATCCTGGACCATGCCACTACAATCACTCCATACGAATGCATAAGGAGTCTGCACAGGTTCAAGACTCGGACCAGCTCATTGCCTTGGCCGAGCGACTGGAATCGCACACAGGCTTCGCCGATGTTCTCGATAGCCTGCGGACTGGGCACGGGGCCACTTTGGGCGGAGTCTGGGGATCGAGCTGCGCGCTGGTGGCAGCCTCGCTAGTGCGGCATTCGCCCGGCCCGTTGATCGTTGTCACCGCGCGTTCGTCGGATATCGACGACTTTTGCGATGACGTCGGGTTGTTTTCGCACGAGCGACCCGAGAGGTTTCCGGCCTGTGAAAGTACTCCCACGGTCGATGGCTTGTGCGATGAGCTGGAAGGCGATCGGCTGCGGGTGCTGAAGCTGTTGGCGGCCGGCAACAATCCTTCGGTTCCCTCGGCGGGGACGCCGAGGCTCCGAAGCGCGCTGTCCCCAACTACACCGCGACTAATCGTTACCAGCATTCAAAGTTTGCTGCAACCGGTTGCATCGCGCGAGGTATTGCGGCAGCAAACACGGCAACTTCAAGTCGGTCAACAAGTCGATTTGCCCGGCCTGTTGCGTTGGCTCGCGGAAACCGGCTTTCAAAATACCAGCGCCGTGGCGCTGCCCGGCGAGTTCTCTTCGCGCGGCGGGATCATCGACATTTTTGCCCCCGACTGGTACGAGCCGGTGCG
>JAYTAU010000316.1:0-10321 GCA_043737375.1 Planctomycetia bacterium | reverse complement strand
TCCCTCGGCGGGGACGCCGAGGCTCTGATATTCAGCACCCCTTCAATCCCCTCCCCTGCTCACGCATGCGTCTCGTCAGTTACCAGAGCGATACGGGTCCACGCGTGGCGGCGGTCGTCGAAGGTAAATACGTCGATCTCAATCACACCGACAGTTCGCTGCCAACAAGCATGATCGAGCTGTTGGCTGGCGGCCCGCAGTTGCTTGATCGCGTGCGTGCCGTATTAGAAGCTGGCAACACGAGCAAATCAGCGCAGGTCGATTCGAAAACCGTCAAACTTCTCGCGCCGGTCCCAGCCCCGCAGAAAGTGATTTGCGTCGGCCTGAACTACGCCGATCATGCGCGCGAGACGGGTAAAGAACCGCCGCCCGAGCCGGTGATTTTTAGTAAGTTCGTCACCGCGGTCATCGCGCATGGCGACCCGATCGTGCTGCCGGGTGTCAGCAAAGAAGTTGATTACGAAGCCGAGTTGGTTGCGGTCATCGGACTCGGTGGCCGAAACATCTCGCGCGACAGCGCTCTAACTCATGTCGCCGGCTACTGCTGCGGGCACGACGTTTCGGCTCGCGATTGGCAGCAGCGCAAGCCGGGCGGCCAGTGGCTATTGGGCAAGTCGTTCGATACGTTCGCCCCGTTCGGGCCGGAACTGGTCACCGCCGATGAAGTCGGCGACGCCGGCAATCTTCGCATTCAATTGCGAATCAACGGCCGCACGATGCAGGACTCGACCACGGCGCAATTGATCTTTTCGGTAGCCGAACTAGTGTCGTATGTCTCGGGGGTCTGCACGCTGTCGCCGGGCGATGTCATTTTTACCGGCACGCCGTCGGGTGTGGGCGTTGCTCGCAAGCCGCCGGTGTATCTACAGCCGGGCGACGACGTGGAAGTCGAGATCGAGCGAATCGGCACGCTGCGTAACCCGGTCGTGGCGGAAAGTTAAATGAAAGTTTTAAATGGGTGCCATGCCCACTGCCCTCCAGTGGGCATGTCTTAATGCGGTGTGAACGTCATAGCAGGTTTACGCGATCAGGCACAACGACTTTTAAATTGCGTTCACCGTAGGTCTAAATCCGACCCGGCACATTCGGTCACATGCCCACGCCGAGCCGTGAGCATGGCACCCGGCGACCTCGGTCGCGGACGGGAGTCCGCTCCTACAACAAACCTCCGCCCTTGCGTTCGCTCCGCTTTGATCGATAATTGGCTCGCTTGGCGAACGATCGTAGATTCTGTAGGGAAACGCCCTGTGTGGCGTTCCGGCGAACTTTGCAATTCCGGAACGGCACGGAGGCACGTTCCCTACCGTGATTCAAAACGCTTACTCTAAAGGATTTGCTGCATGTCTCTGTTGGTTGTCGGTACGGTAGCGTTGGATAGTGTCGAAACGCCGATCGAAAAGCGCGATGACGTGTTAGGCGGCTCGGCGGTGTTCTTTTCATACGCGGCCAGCAACTTTGCGCCCGTGCATTTGGTCGGCGTGGTCGGCGAAGATTGGCCGCAGCAGCACACGGCCCTACTACAAAGCCGGCGGATCGACACCCGCGGCTTGCAAGTCATCAAAGGGGGCAAGACCTTCCGCTGGTCGGGCAAGTATCTGCCCAACATGAACGACCGCGAGACGCTCGAAGTGCATCTCAACGTGCTTGAACAGTTCAACCCAATTTTGCCGGCGGAGTACCGCGAATCGAAGTTCGTATTTTTGGGCAACGATTCACCGCTCAATCAGATGAAGGTGTTGGATCAGGCCCAAGGTCGCTTGTTGGCCGTCGCCGATACGATGGATCTGTGGATCAACATTCAGCGCGACGCGTTGCTGGCGCTATTGAAGCGCGTCGATGGGCTGCTGCTCAACGACAGCGAAGCCAAATTGCTGACGAACGAAGAAAATCTGGTCACTGCCGGGCGAAAAGTCCGCGAGTTGGGACCAAAGTTCGTGATTGTAAAAAAAGGCGAACACGGGGCGATGTTCTTCGGCGAGAACGAAACGTATGTCATGCCCGCCTATCCCACGTCGCGGGTCATTGATCCGACTGGTGCGGGCGATAGTTTTGCCGGCGGTATGATGGGCTACCTGGCCGAGCACGGGGATTTTTCGCCCAAGGCTTTGAAGACGGCGATTGCCTACGGCACCGTGACGGCCAGTTTCACGGTCGAAGATTTCAGCCTCGACCGGCTGCGGGCGATCACGCGAGCGGACCTAGACGCCCGCGTGGCCGAGTATCGGCAGATGCTGAGTTTTTAACGGTTCCCAAACGCGAACGGCGGCGGGCACAAGTCGGGCATTCCGTGGAAATCGTGGGGTGCCATGCCCACTGCCCCGAGTGGGCTGACTTGCGACCGGGTTGAACATCCGAACATTTGAATTATTTAGACGCACCGACATCGGCCGGCCTGAGTTCTTTATCGCAGCGATTATTTTCATGCCCACGCAAAGCCGTGGGCATGGCACCCGGCGTTTCCGACCCTTACCCCCATTGCCTTGGAAGTTCTTCGCACCTTTGTCGCCATCGAGGTCTCGCCCGAGATCAGTGATCGTGCGCGCGGTCTGATCAAACAGATCAGCGGCACCTCGGCCAAGGTGCATTGGACCGATCCGACCAAGATGCATCTGACGCTGAACTTCTTGGGCAATGTTCCGCTCAACGAAATTCCCGCGGTCTGTAAGCATGTGGTCGAAGCCGTCGGTCCGCTGCCGGCGTTCGATGTCGAGATGGCTACGGTCGGCGTATTTCCGTCGTACAACAATCCACGCACGATTTGGTTAGGCGTTGAAGAGGGCGCCGAGCAGTTGGTCGAGTTGCATCAGGCCCTGGTCGAAAAGTTGTCGCTGCTCGGCTTTCGGCCCGAGGGACGTCGCTATCGACCGCACTTGACGCTGGGCCGGGTTCGCACGCTGCCCAACGGTGCCGATGAATTGTCGGACGTGCTGAAAAAGTTCGCCACGTTCGAAGCCGGTCCAATGATGATCGCCGAGGTGACGGTGCTATCGAGCGAGATGGCGCGCGGCGGCCCGGTGTATGAGCCGCTGGGGTATGCGGAGTTGTTGGGCAAGCGAAGTGAGGTCGAGGAAGACGACGAGTTGGAAGAAGACGACATCGACGAGAGTGAATCGGACGATGGCGATCAACCCTAGCGAGTTTGGGCATTGCGTTTCACTTCTTTTGGCAAAAGATTAATTGTTAATAGGCGGCAGAGGGCGCACGCTGTGGGAGACTTATTGACCGAGGTGGCCCGGTTCCGTGAGTGGGCCATCGCTTATTCGAGCACCGGGCAGTACGGCGAGTGGGAGTGCGACTACGAGTCGTGGGGGTCGCTCTACGACGCCGTCCTGGGTTTCCTGGCTGGCCGCCCGTTCGCGTTGTGGTCCGAGGCGGAATTGCGCGCAGTGCTGTACGCCATTGCCCGCGACAACGAGATTCAGCACTTGGCAGGCGAGGTTCGGAAGCGCCACCCTGAATTGCTGCCGCTGCTCGCCGGTGCTGCCCTCCGGATCGGCGAACGGGACGACCGTTGGCAGTTGGCCGTCGAGTTGGACCATCTTGGGGGCGTGGCCGAGCCACTGCTGCTGGCGCTGGCTCAGGACGAGCACGAGTACGTCCGGCGTCATGCGCTTCAGTCCCTGCTCCGGCTGGGGTCGCCGACAGTCGAGAGATTGGCCCTCACAGCGTGGCACCGATCCGACGAGGATCAAGAGTGGGCGCGGATGATGGCATTGTTCTGCCTGTACAAAATCGGCTCGCCTCAGTTGGAGCCATTATTAGCCGAGGCTGAGCGGGATGGGCGGCAATACCTCCGCGAGTACGCCGAGCGAATTCGCCGGGGCGAATCATTCGACTGACACTCGACCTGCCCAACCAGTCGCTAATGAGGGAGGTCGTTAAATCGGCGATCGCTCGCGTTACGCTGTCGAGGGAAATTTGCAAGTTCTCTACGGCTTATTTATGGGCAAAAGGTGTCAAATTCACGCAACGTTTGCTAAAATCCCGGCCGAGAAAATAGTTTCCTAAAATTCTCTTGTCCCAGTCGCAGCCCGTCGATATACTGAACAAGCGTTTAGTAGTCGGTGTCTTGGGCCGTCGCGTATGGCCCTGTTTTTTGGGCTCTTGGACAAAGGAATCGTCTGTATGGTAACCGCCGTTAAAGAAAACAATCGCATGGCCAAAAAAGATTCCGCCGCCTCGAAATCCGACGCCAAAACGGATTCCAAGAGCAATGGCAAATCCGCGACCAGCGGCATGGATGCGGCCCTCAAAAACACGCTGTCGCAGATCGAAAAGCAGTTCGGCGACGGGGCGATCATGCCGCTCGGAAATTCCGAAGCGGCGCGGATCGAAGGCATTTCGACCGGCAGCTTGTCGCTGGACTTGGCCCTCGGCGGTCAAGGCTTCCCGAAGGGTCGCATTATCGAGGTCTTCGGTCCCGAATCGAGCGGTAAGACGACTTTGGCGTTGCACGCCATCGCGCGCTCGCAAAAAGCCGGCGGCATCGCGGCGTTCATTGACGCCGAGCATGCGCTGGATCCCAGTTGGGCCAAAAAGCTCGGCGTCGAGCTGGAAACTTTACTGGTCAGCCAACCCAGCAGCGGCGAAGAAGCGATGCAGATCACCGAGATGTTGATCAAGAGTAACGCCGTCGATGTGATTGTCATCGACTCGGTGGCCGCATTGGTGCCGCAGCGCGAACTTGACGGCGAGATGGGCGATTCGCACGTGGGTCTACAAGCGAGGCTGATGAGCCAGGCCATGCGTAAGCTGACCGGCGCCATTTCCAAGAGCAAGACTTGCGTGATTTTTATCAACCAGATTCGCGAGAAGATCGGCGTGATGTTCGGCAGTCCGGAAACGACGCCCGGTGGTCGTGCGCTGAAGTTCTATTGCTCGGCCCGTGTCGACGTCCGCCGCATCGGCCAGTTGAAAGATGGCGAAGAGATTGTCGGCCAGCGAGTCAAGGCAAAGGTCGTCAAAAATAAAGTCGCGCCGCCGTTCCGGGTCGCTGAGTTTGACATGATGCATGCCAACGGTATCAGCTACGAAGGGGACGTGCTGGATTTGGCCTTGGCTCAAAAACTGATCATTCGCTCGGGCGCCTGGTTCCGCTACGGCGAAATACATTTGGGTCAGGGCCGCGAGAAAGTCAGAACTTATTTGATTGAGAACCCCGCGGTCACCGAAGAATTGCGCACCAAGATCATGGCCGCCGGAATCACGTCGCTGCCCGTCGCGGCCGAAGCTAGCGGCGACAGTGAATAGTTGCCTAGAGGTCGCGAAGTTTGTCGCGACGGCGTACAATGGCTGGTATTCGCGTGCGATCGACCTCGTTAGGGAAAACCGATGGTCAGCCTAGTTGCGGTGAAATTTCGAAACACGTTATGCCGGGCATCCGCGATCGTCCTCTGCGGGTGCCTGGCTTTTTCTATAGATGCTTCGATCCTATACGCTCAGCCCTTTGCCGGCGTTCCAGCAACTGGCATTCCCGCAACGGGCCTACAAGCCGCCGTGGCACTTGAATCCGCGCTGGTCGATGCCATTGCCAAGGCCGAGAAATCGGTCGTCGCGATTGCTCGGATCGACGAATCAGCCACACGGGCTGACCGTACCGGTCGTGACGATGTCAGATTGCCGGCCCACACTCGCACGCCGGCCGATAGCAATTTTGTGCCGGATCATTTTGGTACCGGAGTGGTGATCGATCGTCGCGGGCTGATCTTGACGCAGTTCCACGTAGTCGGCAAACAAGGCAAGCATTTCGTCACGACGGTTGATGGCAAGTCTTACGATGCAAGGGTCATGGCGGCCGATCCGCGTAGCGACCTGGCGGTGTTAAAAATTGACGCCAATGATCTGACCCCGATCAAGTTCGGCGATGCGTCGTCGTTGAAAAAGGGTCAAATCGTGATTTCTTTGGGGAATCCGTATGCGATTGCTCGCGACGGTCAGGCCAGTGCCAGTTGGGGAATCATCTCGAATTTATCGCGTAAAGCCGTGCCGAATCCCAGCGATTCCTCCAGTACCGGCAAAGAAAAGCTGTACCACTTTGGAACGTTGATTCAAACCGATGCTAAGCTGAATCTGGGCACTAGCGGCGGCGCGCTCATCAATCTGAAGGGGGAGATGATTGGGTTGACGACGTCGATGGCCGCGACCGCCGGGTTCGAGCAAGCTGCCGGCTATGCTCTTCCGGTCGATGATGTGTTTCGCCGAGCGGTCGATGCGCTGAAAGAAGGGCGCGAGGTAGAATATGGATTCCTAGGCGTCTGGCCAGCTAACCTCACGGACAAGGAAATTGGCATCGGCTTGCGTGGTGTGCGAGTCGAGCATGTGGTGGCCGGACTCCCGGCCGAACTGTTTGGTGTGATGCGGAACGATTTGGTGACGCACGTGAATGAGCAGCCGATCGTGGATGCCGATTCGTTTATGCTGCACGTCGGCAAGCAGTCGGTTGAATCGAGCGTCCGTCTGAAAATACTGCGCGAACGGCAAGGGCAAAATCCACTAGAGCAAACGATCAACGTCGAACTGACTAAGTTCCCTGTGCGTGGGACTAAAATCGTTACTTCGCAACCGCCCGCCTGGCGCGGCATCCGAGTCGATTACCCGACCGCCATGCTAGATAAAGTGCAACAAATTCGCCGGACTGATTTGTTGCGTGACGGCTGTGTGGTGATCACCGAAGTCGAGAAGGATTCCCCGGCGTGGAAAGCGGAGCTACAGCCCGGTATGTTCATTGCGTCGGTCGGCACGTCCAAAATACGCAATCCCAAAGAGTTTCGTAATGCGGTGCTGGGGAAAGAAGGTGCGATCGAACTGCAGGTTTTCGGCGGAGCGGACTTAAGCCGCGGCCCTGAACCGCGGGTGGTCAATCCCACTGCGAATTGATTTAGAAGCCCTGACTTTATCAATCGTGAAAGCACTGGCAGAGCCAGTGGCACACAAATCCCTTGGAAAAGTCAGGGCTTCTAAATCAGTTGCCGGCAGATACGTTGACGATCGGATGGGTGACACTGACAAGCCGACCTTTTATGATAGCCCTAAACTTTAGGTCCGCTGCTTTGTCAGTGGCGACATGCAGCCTTACTTCACCGCTTCGTCGATAGCATCACTGACAAGCTAGATAGCTTGATAGTGTCACCCCGGATTTGCCCAGGGCCCTGCTAGCAGTCCTACGTTTTTGCATGACCGACTGGACCCACAAAGTTATTCTCATCACCGGCGCATCGAGCGGGCTGGGGCTCGAACTGGCGCGCGCCTGGGCCAAGGTTGGCGCGGATGTGATTCTGGTCGCGCGCAACGAAGCGCGATTGTCAACGGCCGCTGACGAAATTCGTAAAATTTCCGCCGGCGGTTCGGTGCTACCGATCGCGGTCGATATTACCGATCAGGCGCAGGTCGATCGATTGTTCGAGCGCGTTCGTCAGGAATGCGGCCGATTGGATGTCCTGGTCAATAACGCCGGCATCTCGGCGCGCGGGAGAATTCTGGAAACCCCGCCTGAGGAATTCGAACGGCTGTTCGAATTGAATCTGCTGGCGGTCGTGCGGTGCGTTCGTGCCGCGGCACCGCTGTTGATCAAATCGCAAGGGGAGATCGTCAATATTGGATCGCTGGGGGGAAAATCGGCCAGTCGATTTTTGGGAGCATATCCAACGAGCAAGTTCGCTTTGGCAGGCTACTCGCAGCAGCTACGTCTGGAGCTGGTAACTGACGGGGTCAACGTGCTGTTGGTTTCGCCGGGGCCGATCGCGCGCGAGGACGCGGGAATTCGCTATGACCGACAAGTGATGGACTCGTTGCCCGACAGTGCGCGACGGCCGGGGGGCGGAGTGAAGCTCGATTTAATCGATCCCGGCGATCTCACACGGCGAATCATCCGGGCTTGCGAGCGCCGACAATCCGAACTCGTGGTACCGGGAAAAGCGAGGTTGCTGTTTGCCATTCAGCAGCTTTGGCCCGCTCTGGGCGATTGGATCATTCGCAAAATGACACGCGCCGACTAGCGGCCTGCGTGCAATATCCGTCGACGGGCTATGTCGGGCCGATTGGCGCTGGTCGCGCCGCTGGTTAAATTGGCGGCACGAATTACTTCGACTTGGCTCACTTTGCACTCTCCCACAATCGAGTATCCCGACATGCCCGCTTTCCCGGAAATTCAAAAAATCAAGTTCGAAGGCCCCGGCAGCAAAAACGCGTTGGCCTTTCATCACTACAACGACGGCGAAATGGTCGAGGGGCGTTCGATGCGCGACCATTTTCGTTTCAGCGTGGCGTACTGGCACACCTTCCGCGGGACCGGCAGCGATCCGTTCGGGCCCGGCACGGCGATTCGCCCTTGGGAAGGTGCGGTGGACAATGTCGAGAATGCCGTGAACCGCACGCGCGTGGCATTCGAGTTTATCGAGAAACTTGGCGCGCCGTATTATTGCTTTCACGATCGCGATGTTGCACCCGAGGGATCGACTCTGGCCGAATCGAACAAAAACCTCGACGCCGTCGTCAAGGCGCTGAAAGAAGAACAACAGCGTACCGGCATCAAGCTGCTATGGGGCACGGCCAATCTGTTCAGTAATCGCCGCTACATGCATGGCGCGGCGACCAGCCCTAATGCCGATGCATTTGCTTATGCCGCGGCGCAGGTCAAAAAGGCGATCGAAGTCACCCACGAACTCGGCGGCGAAGGCTATACGTTTTGGGGCGGTCGCGAAGGGTACATGACCCTCTGGAATACCGACATGAAGCGCGAGCTGGATCACTTGGCCGCGTTTATGCACATGGCTGTCGACTACGCCAAAGAGATCGGCTTTAAGGGGCAGTTTTACTTCGAACCGAAGCCAAAAGAACCGACCAAGCATCAGTACGATTTCGATACCGCGGCCTGCGTCAATTTTTTGCGCGCCAACGGGCTCGAAAAACACGTGAAGATGAATATCGAAGCCAATCACGCCACGCTGGCCGGCCATAGCATGCAACACGAACTGGAGTATGCCGCCTCGCAGGGTTTCCTCGGCTCGATCGACGCCAACTACGGCGATCTGCTGTTAGGTTGGGACACCGACCAATTCCCGACTGACATTTATCTGACCACGCAAATCATGCTGGTGCTGCTGAAGTACGGCGGGTTTACGACCGGAGGTTTGAACTTCGACGCCAAGGTGCGGCGCGAGAGCTTCGAGCCGGTCGATTTGTTCTATGCACACATCGGCGGCATGGACGCTTTTGCGCGCGGGCTGAAAATCGCGGCGGCGATTCGCCAAGACGGACAGTTGGCCAAGATCGTCAAGGAACGTTACGCCTCGTGGGACGCCGGCGTGGGTGGCGAAATCGAAGCCGGCAAACACAGCTTCAAGACACTCGAAAAATACATGCTCGACAAGGGCGAAATCGCGCCGAACACCAGCGGCCGGCAAGAGATGATCGAAAATCTGATCAATACGTTTGTGTGAGGATAGAGGGGCGAGCCGTGAGAATCGAGACTTGCTTGGAGCTTGAGAATTGCGCGGTCTGAGCAATTAAGCGTTCTGACGTTTGTTCATTCCTGCTCTTCTCGATCAATCCGTTTTAAGAATGGAATAAGCGGAGGCAGTTCGACAGTTGCGACTTCCCAAATGATCTCCAAATCAATTCGATCGTACGCATGGACGATTCGATTGCGGATGCCTCGCATTTGCGACCACGGTATTTGGGGGTAAGCATCTGTGACATGCGATGGTATTGCACGCGTTGCTTCGCCAAGCACGGTTAGGTTCCAAACAACGGCATGTACGGTCTGCTGCGCGTTGTGAAATTGCGTTTCATCAAGATCGCTAACGTACTGGGCGATATTTTCAATCGCCTCGAGCATGTGCCGTAGCCGAAATTTCCACGGACGGCTTGCCGATGACATTGATGGCCTCTTGAAAGATACGTTCTCGCAACTCGGGTATGACTGCGCGTCGTAAGGTTAAATCCACCCGAGGAACCGCTAATAACTGTTCGATGTACTGAGCCGTTGCAATTAAATGCAACAATCCGATCCGGTGATCAAATTCCACAAGCAGGTCCACATCGCTACCAAGAACAGCTTGGTTGCGAGCTACCGATCCAAATAAGGCGAGCGAGCGAACTGCGAACCTTTCGCGCAATACCGACTCAGCCGTTCGCAGAATTGTAATCGCATCGTCGCGTTGCATCGCTCACCGCTTGAGATAGCATAGGCCGATTGGCATTATTTAATGAGCTATTGAGACGCCTGATAAATTATACCCATTAAAAACTATACCGCGACCCAATCGGGTCGCGGCTTTGTTTTGCATTTTGTGAGTTCACACTTATTTCGGGTCTGGCGAAG
>JAYTAU010000315.1:0-4224 GCA_043737375.1 Planctomycetia bacterium | reverse complement strand
ACGGCTCGGCGAATTGTGGGGTCGGTTCGATAACGCGCTTCGATGGTGCGGTAACTGTGCAGTACCGTGGTATGATCGCGGCCGCCGAAAAACGTTCCCAGCTGTTCCAAGCTTTTGCCAGCCAGTTGGCGCGACAAAAAAATCGCCACGTTGCGCGCCTGCACGACGGCTCTGCGGCGGGTCGGCCCGGTAAGTTCGGTCACTTTCAGCCCAAAGTACTTGGCCGAGACCGAGGTGATCGAGCGGACTGTCGGTTGAATTTGGGCGCGGCGATCTATCAAGTGGCGCTTAACCAACTCGTTGTCGATCGCGCGGTTCTCGACCGACGACGCGACGTGCAACTCGTGCAAAGTGCCATACAGCTCGGGTACGGTCACCGACAAACCATCGGCCAGCAGCCGCGCGGCGTTACCGTTCAGCGCGATGTCTCGTAATGCGGCATAGCGCTCGATCAAAGCCAATCGCACCGCCGAATTGGGCATCGCCAGTTGCACGACCAGCCCGGCCGATAGCCGACTGAGCAGCGCCGGAGGGAGGCCGTTGATCTTGTCGATCGGCAGGCGGCTGGTCAGCACGACTTGTCCGTCGCTCGCCTGCACCGCGTCGATGGTATGCAATAGTTCGGTTTGCGCGGCGCGCTTGGCCGCAAGTTGATTGAAGTCGTCCAGTACGAACAGCGCCGCGCCGCGCATCCGATCGCGCCAGCGCGCGATCGAGTCTTGGGCCGGCGAGTCTTGATCGAGCGCCGCGGCAAACTGCCGGGCAAAGTCGGTTCCATTGGTCAATATGGCGCTGGCATGACGCGTTTCTATTTCGCGACCGGCCCCGGTACCGTCGTTCGTCTTCGCAATGGCGTTTGTCTGGGCATTCGCCTTCGCATTGACTTTTGCTTCGCGCTCGGCCCAGGCACCTACCAGTCCGCGAGCAATATGTGTCTTGCCGCTGCCCGGTGGACCGCATAACAACAGCGGGTTGTAGGGCGAAACTTGCCGCCCAAGGATCGACTGCACCGCTTCGGCGAGCAATCGGTTCTCGCTGCCGGCTAGAAAGTCGTTGGCGGGGCGGATCGAAACCGAGCGGGTCGATGGAGCAAGTTGTTTGGGCGGACTGCCGTTGGACCTGGCCGCGCTCAACTTGACCGGCTGCGATCGACCTGCGATTGACTTGGCGGTTGTGGTGTCGGCAGGTGATTTGGATGTGTTCACCGCAGAGTGCGCAGCATATTCGATCTCAAAGTCGCCGGCGGGCAACTCCACCGAGAGCGGTATCGAAAACACGCCGTCTTGCACCTTGGCCCACTTCCAAAAAATGAAAAGGTTTGCCAAAAAAGCGGACTGCCCGGATAAACGATTGCTGGAAAAATGTCCGTCTAAAAAACGACTTCCACTGCGAAGCAAACTACGCCGAAAAACTTAGCCCGGATTATAGCGATTTAGGTGTTGGAATAGTAGCTGCCGGGGCGCTTTTTAACTCGAAATATTCGCGTCGCAAGTGCTTATTTTCGAAACAGATAGTGCAACGATTTCGCCTCTTGAACCGCAGGTTGTGACAGGCCGGCGAATCACTCAGAAACTCCAATTTTATGGAGTGTTTTTGCGAGCAGCCGGCTTTGTTAGTAACTCTTTGGTTCGTAAAGGCAGGGCATCTAGGTCACAAAACCCGATATATTCTTCGAATTGGACCTCAGCCGCAGGCAAACGCGCACAATTCGCTCGCTGGCTTCTTCGATGTCGGCCGCGGTCGTCGTCGTGCCAAAGCTAAACCGCAAGCTACTCGCCACCATCGCTTCGGTCAGTCCCATCGCCATGAGTACCGGCGATGGCTCGCTACTGCCGCTGGCACACGCCGAACCGGTCGAACAAGCAATTCCTTCGAGATCGAGCGCCATGACCAGTGCTCTCCGGTCAAGCCCGACAAAGGCGACATTGCTGGTGTGCGGCAGGCGTTCGACCCGGTCTCCATGAATTGCGACTTCTGGCAGTAGCGCGCGAAGCTTGGTTTCGAAGGCATCGCGTAGCGTGGACAAACGTGCCGCGCGATCTGTCAGGTCGTTATGTGAAATCTCCAGCGCCGTCAATAGTCCCACAATCAACGCCACATCCTCGGTTCCGGGCCGCAAACCGGCCTGTTGAAAGCCGCCGAACATCAGCGGACGCAGTTCAACGTCGGATCGCACTAGCAGCCCGCCGATGCCGCGCGGACCGTGGAACTTGTGCGCGGTAAATGCCAGTGTGGCTGCGCCGAGTCGGCGAAAATCGATGGGAATTTTGCCGACCGCCTGCACCGCGTCGGTATGCAAAAAAACGCCGTACGGTGCGCAAATTTCAGCCAATTTTCCGACGGGTTGCAGCACGCCGGTCTCATTATTGCCGAGCATTAGGGCGATGAGAGTCAGCTTTGATTCTGACGGTTCCAGCCCCCGGCTTTGCTGAACGACAGCAGTAAGTGCCGTTTCTTTCAGCCCCCGGCTTTGCCGGGGGGCAAGCCCCTGTGAACTGGTGAGCACGTCTGCCGGTGGTGTGGGTTCTGAACGAATTTGCGAGCGATCCGCGTTGCGCTGCGGCGTCGATACTGACCCCCCGGTGAAGCCGGGGGCTGAAAGGACCTCAATCAGCTCGCCAATTTGCACCACGCCGTGCTGATCCACCGGCAAGCGACTCACTTGCCAGCCGCGCGACTCCAGCAGTTCGGCGGGTGCCAGTACGCTGGGATGTTCGATCGCCGAAACGGCCAGATGTCCCGACGATTCGCCCGCCAGCCCAAACATCGCCAAGTTGTTGGCTTCGGTCCCACCGCTGGTAAAGATCAATCGATCGGCGTGTTCTCCCGCAGTGTTGGCTCCCAATAATTGGGCAATTCGCTCGCGGGCGTCTTCGATAATCTGACGGGCGCGGCGGCCAGGCCCATGCTGACTGGCCGGATTGGCATGTCCTTCCGCGTGGCAGCGGGCGATGCTAGCGGCGACCTCGGGCAAGATCGGTGTCGTCGAGTTGTGATCGAGATAGATCGTTCGCATGGATCCATTGTAAGAAGTCCGGAGCTAGGAGTCAGGGAGCCGGGGCGAGTGAGGCTTGAGGAGGGAGGCTAGAGGCATGAGGCTTGGGACTAGTACCGCGTCAATTAAGTTTTGTCGCGTAGCCAATCTCGCCAGAGATTGGGAGACACTGCTGAAACGGACGTCCAGCGTAGCGCGCCCAAGGTCTGGCGACCTTGGCTACGCGGATCTAACCCGTCACTCGACTGTTGACCGACTACTAGCGACTGGGGGCTGCATCCATAGTCGCTGGTCTCAAGCCTCACATCCCTGGCCTCGCTGGTCACTGCCGTTGTTCGACAGAACCCTTTTCGATAACATTCGCACCTCGATGGCCGTTCCCTAACCCTTCAACTCCTAACCCCTTCCACCGGCCATGCCTAGTGCTATCGCCATGGCGTTTCGGGCTACCATACTCTTGTCTAGCGCGATTTTGTTGCCGTTGTTCGCAGTGTTTGGCAACCATTTGCCGGATGTGTTGACAGCCGTCGCCGACATGCAATGGATGGGATCAACTTCGCCCCATGCGCCGGTACCGGCCGGTGTCGCTACGGATTCGCCGGTGTTTCGACCGTCGCCGATCGGGGGTTCGCCGATCGGAACGACCGATTTTTCGGCGCATCAGCCGCGTGATACACCCCAAATAGCGAAGCCGAATACGGCAGGCGCTGATCCCGGCGGATTGCCAGTCCATTATTTGGCACCCGCCGGAAATTTGCCGGTCGACCGGCTGGACGTTGCTGCCGGGCGGGCACCTATAATACCGCCAGCGGATGCCCGGACTGAGTATTCGCGTGGTCACTTTGGAGTATCCGAGACTCGGTTGCGGCAATTGGGGGCCAGTTATTACCAGCTTGAAAGTTGGAAAAACGAGGCGGAAACGTACCGTTTTTTTTGTAAGATTCCGATCGCCGGGCAGGAACAGTTCCAGGCCTTCTATGCCACCAGCAACGATCCGGTGCGCGCGATGAACATCGTGATTCAACAGATCGAAGCCTGGCAGGCTCAGGCGGTGAACAGGGTCAGGGATTAGTGGACAGAGTTTAGGGGATTCGCTGATCGCGAAGTTCGACTGTCAAAATCTTGATTTTTTGGCCGCTCGCCCCGACAAAGTGTCGAGTTCGCGTTTGCAATGTCGCGACAGCGTGATGGGTTCGCGGAATTTCTCACCGACTTGGGCTTAGGCCGTG
>JAYTAU010000314.1:0-4233 GCA_043737375.1 Planctomycetia bacterium | reverse complement strand
TCATCTACATGCCCGAGAGTCGCGCGCCCGCCAAATAACATGGATTGCAAAATCCGGCAACCGTTGGCATTTTATCGGCACGTTATTACAGCCGCTTTCCGCTTTACACTCACGGCCCGATTGGCCACAATACATCTGTCGGTCCCCAAATGGTTTGGGGACCGAGTTTTTTTGCGCTAGTGCGGAGTTGTCCATTTCATGTCCGACCTCATTCCAATGACCCGGACCGGGTACGAAAAACTCAAGGCCGAACTCGACCACATGGAAAACGTCGAGATGCCCGAGGCGGCCAAGCGCGTCGGCGAAGCCCGTAGCGAGGGTGATCTGAGCGAAAACGCCGAGTATCACGGTGCCCGCGAGTCGCAAGGAATGCTGCAAGCCAAAATCAACCTGCTGGGCGACAAGTTGGCGCGCGCCCAGATCATGGATACTTCGAAAATCAACCGCAACGAAGTGATGTTTAGCGCGACCGTGCTGGTTCGCGACTTGGAGTTCGACGACGAGGAAACCTTCATTTTGGTCGGCGCCGGCGAAGAGGACTACGACTCGGGCAAGATCATGGTCACCAGCCCCTTGGCTCAAGGTCTGATCGGCAAAAAGGTCGGCGACAAAGTCGAGATACCGGTCCCGGCTGGAACGATGAAATTCGAGATTCTGAAGATCACGTATGATGACTGAATTTCTCCCTCTCCCTCGGGAAGAGGGCCGGGGTGAGGGGCCGTGAATCGAGTTAGTAACTTCATTTGTAGATCCAGCCCTCACCCGCTCGTCTGCTCGCGACCTCTCCCGGAGGGAGAGGTGATGTCATTTTACAACCAGCCCCTCATACAGCGACGACCCGACGCGAACCAGCGTCGCTCCTTCTTCGATAGCGATCTCAAAATCATCGCTCATGCCCATCGACAGCTCGTCGAGCGAAATGCCGGGCGGCAGATTTGCAAGCAATTTTTCGCGCAACTCGCGCAGCCGCACAAAGTCGCGCCGCGCGTCGTTTAAATCTCCTTCGCGTCCGGCCATCGCCATCAGTCCGCGCACGCGCAGCGATTCGAACGACGCGATCTGCGGTAGCAGAGGCTCCAACTCCGTGGCAGTGAAACCATGTTTGGTTTCGTCTCCCGAGATGTTGATTTCCAAGAGCAAGTCGACCGTTCGCTGTTGTACGGCGGCAGCCGCGTCGATCGCCGCAATCAATCGCAGGCTGTCGCCGGAGTGAATCAGTGAAACCAAGGGGAGTGTCGGCTCGACCTTGTTGCGTTGTAGATGGCCGATCATGTGCCAACGAACTTTCGTTGCCGGATTGTCGGTTGTCGAGCTCGTGTTGTCACAAATCGCCGCCGCCTTCTGCCAAAGCACTTGAGGTCGCGCTTCACCCAGATCGTGACAGCCCGCGGCAATCAATTGTTCGATTACCGCCACATCGACATACTTAGTGACCGCGACCAGCGTAACCGAGCTAGCCGTCCGACCGCTGCGCTGTGCGGCACGGGCCGCTCGCTCACGAACGTCGTTCAAGTTTTCGAGTAAGCGAGACATGAACTGATTGTAGCGATTACTCGTTCCCACGGTCCCCGCTCACTACTCGTTCCCACGGTCCCCGTGGAAACGAACTCTTTGCCGCTCCGCGGCGTTTCAATCCACGGTGAGTTGCCGGCGTATTTCGCTGATCAATCATTGGACGCGGAGCGTCCGGTTAAGCGTTACCACGCAGAGCGTGGGAACGAGAAAAGCCGGTGCCGAGGCTATTCGACCTCTACCAGCGTGGTCACATCGCCTGTGCGAGCAAATCGGGCAATCAAAAAATCGGTCGCCAGATTATGCCCCAGCACGGTCCGATTCGCGGCAATCCCCAGCGCTCGGTAAATCAACCACTGTGCTTTGCCGAACTGAACACGATAACCGGCGGCCGTATCGCGCGTTACCAGTTGTCGCTGCTCGGCTACGCTGAGCTGCCGCCAGGTGTAGGCTTTTTTCGCCCGACGCGGATCAAGGTCGATCCAGAGCGGCAAAAACAGGCTCGACCCGACAATGCTTTGTTCGAGTTGCAACCCCGTGCTGTCTGCAGTCAACTTGCCCCCGCGCGAATCGCTGCGCCATTCCGGCAATGCTAGCGGCATGACCATGCCGCGCGCCTTAGATCCGATGATCGTCAGTTCGCGCGTCTCATCGGCGGCTGCGGTGGTGATGCCCGGCCCAAACGGCAGCCGCAACTGGTAAGCCAGCTTTCGCGATTGGGTGCCCAACAGCGCGTCCGAGACCATCAAAAACCGATCGTTCCGCGCCAGACAAATTTGCCGCTGGATCCGCAAGTCGTCGGTCAGATCCAGCTCGATCTCCAAATAATCCACGTCCTCATCGCTGACCCAGCAAACTTCTTCCCAATCTCCCTTCGGTTCGGCAACGCGGCCATCGACCGTGGCCGTATGTTCCCAATTTCCAAGCAGCAACAGATCGCGGCCGATGCTCAGTTCGGTCCGCACCTGCTGATCGCCGTATTGCACGACCATCCGCGGCGAGTTTCGTTTCCAATTGGCTTTCAGCAACGCGACTTGCGACCATTCGGAATGTACGCCCGGTTGCAACGCAGGCATGGCGCCGCCGGCTTGACTACGATCCGGCTGTTCTGTGCCATCCGGATCGTGCAAAGTCCGCTGCCAGATATCATCGAACCGCGGATCGTTTGCCGCGCGCACCAGAGCTTTGAAAAATCGTCGCATGTCTTGTTCGGGCTATGCGGGATCGCACCGCCTTGGATTGCACCGTGTTCGACGGCACCGTGTTCGATGGCACCGTGTTCGATGGCACCGGCCGAGAATGGCGCGCGACCGTCGCGGCGAGCCAAACGCAACACTTCGCGCACGGCCAACGGATACTGCGCTTCGGCTTCGCGCGTCCAACACCCGTCAATCGAATTGTCGCCAGTCGAATCGTCGTCGAGTTGGTCGCCAATTCGGTTGCTGTTCAACGCTTGGCCCATTGCATGACAGCGGGTCCAGCACGCGACCAACGCTTGTTGCAGCGGCAAAAAGCGCCGATGCGGCATCCCTTCACCATCCAACATCTCGTCGATGCCGACCGACAACGCCTGTCTGCCGATCGGTAACAACTCGCGACAAGCCTTCACTTCAGGAAACAGATAGGCCAGCGTCACAGCCAGCTCACCGGCCAACAATTGATGTTCAAGCGGTTGCTTGTCGATTGTGATCGCCACGGCCGAATGGACCGTTTGCACCAGCGACTCAAGCGTTTCCCACCAACTTTGTTGCGTTAGATGCTGAGCCGATTGCGGTAAATCATGGGCAAGTCCCAGCGCACGCAGGGCAAATGCCAAGTCCCGTTTGGCCGCCGCTTGGACATCAGCCTCGGCATGTACGCCGAACCAGGTCGACAAGTCGAAAACCTGCTCGGTCGATCCATCGCGGTGAAAATGCGCTTCATCGAGCGCTACCAGCGACAATAGCCAATCGGAAACCAGTTCACTGCTGGTCAATCCCCATGCTAAGTAGCTTGCCGGGTCCGCATCCAGCAACTCGCTCGGGCGTATCGTCGTTTTGCGGCGACGCAAGTACTTGACCCAGGCTTTCCAAGCCGCATCGCGATCGCCGTCGGCAGCGGGCTGCTTGACGCTGTCGGGCACGGATTCGTGCCAGGGTTGGGCCGTATTGAGCGGTTGGGGTAGGTTCGATGGGCCTGGGATCGTTTGAGCGGCGACCGCTTGCGGGGCGGTCGAATGCGCAGCATCCGCGCGATGGTGCCCGTTGCGTGAAATGACGTTGCGATCTAAATCCGAAGTACTCACATTAATTCCGTTCAAACGAAAGGACGAATTGCGACAGCCACCACACCGCGGCAAGTGCTTGCGTCGCGCGTTGGCAATCGTATTAAATTAGCTGTCTGCACGCCAGAATCAACTTTGCCTAAACCGTCTAAACGGGTATCTTAACACCTGAGGGCATTCGCGGTAATCACTCCGCTGCCGACTCGGAAAACTTCTCGCACTTTGCGGATCGGCGCACTCCGATATCAACTTTTTTTTAACCGTTTGCGTTACGGAGCCGTTCAATGCTGCCAAACAGTCAAGTGGGTGCCGCAACAACATCGCGATGGGTCGCATTGTTTGCGCCGGCGATGATAACGCTTAGCCTAGGGTCGCTCGCTATCGCCGACGACGCCAAAGCCAAGCGCCCGGCGAATGACAAATCGATTACAACAGCCGACAGCAATCCAAAGTCGACC
>JAYTAU010000313.1:0-4235 GCA_043737375.1 Planctomycetia bacterium | reverse complement strand
TTCCGCGCATTCTGCAGATCTAAAATACAACTCTGTAATTCGAAATGCTTCCGTGGGAAGTGTCATGGGTTTCTGTATTGTTCGGCTCCTCCCGCCTTCTTCGATCGTGAGATCGGCTCCCACTTTCAAAGCCCACTCCGCGGCCGCGCGGTCGATCGTGCTGAGTTCGCCGGGCGTCACTTCGCGAACTACGCGGAAGCCGATATCGCCGGAAGCAGTGTCGGCCCTTCCGCCCAACCGGGCAGCCGACCGGCATTGACCGGCCGTCGAATCCCAACCGCCACCTCGATAACGACGTATTGTGTCCGTTGAATCGGGGCCGATCGGGTCAATAATCTCACCCGAGGCATAGTCATTGTCTTTCGCGTGATCGGCGCACCATTCCCAAACGTTCCCGTGCATATCAAAGAGGCCTAAAACATTGGCGGACTTTAGCCCGACGGGACGCGGTTCGCGACCAGAGTTCGCGCTGTGCCACGCGAATGCACTCAGGGACCCCGCAGCATTCCCGTAGCAGTACTCAGACGATTCGCCGGCGCGTGCTGCGGCTTCCCATTCCGCTTCGGTTGGGAGTCGATAGACGGCAGTCTCCTTCTTGCTCAGCCATTTGCAAAAGGCTACCGCGTCGTTCCAACTGACGTTAGTGGCAGGATGATCGTCTGCGGGAACATAGTTGGCGGGCAGCCCGCCAACGTAGGCGACGGGCAGTCCGCCGCGTGCAGGTAATTTTTCGTCCGGCTTGCGGCCGCTATCTTTAGCAAACTCGTCGAATTGAGCAACCGTAACCTCGGTTGCGGATAGGTAAAACGGCCGAGTCAGGTGAACTAAGTGTTGGGGTGCTTCGTTTTGCAAATGCTTTTGATACCAAGCAGGAAACGCTGCGATTTTGATCGACTCCAAATGAACTTTCAGTCGAGCTTCACTTGTACCCATCGCAAATTTGCCGGGCGGTATTAACCTGAGCTCCATCTTCAGTGCGTTCTCTCGCTCGATTGGCAGCGTGTTCCGTTTCGAATACTCCCCTTGCGCGGCTGCGGTAATGGTATTCACCGACAGCAAGGGTTGCACGGCGAGCCGCGTTGCGATGGCGGCTGCTTCGGCGGTCGTCGGCTTTCGGTATAGAAAATTGTCGACGTGGCAACTCGGCAATGCCTTCTTAAAATCCGCAATGCCGTTTTCCGTAACCTTCGTATAGTCAAGAACGATGTTTCTCAAAGTATTGATTTTTGCAATTTGCGTTAAATCGTTGTCGGTGGTCGGATTCCGACTCAGGTTCAAGCCAGTAATATTAGGCAACTCGCAGAGCGGCTTTAGAATCTCGCCGGTAACGTTTCCCTTGACGACCCAAAGCGTTCGAAGTTTTGTCAGCTTGGCAATTTGTTGTGCGCCCTCCACACTAATTTGTACTCCGTCTCCGAGATTTAAAGATTCTAGGGATTTTAATGCACCAAGCGTGCGGCCTGTCAGCACGTTTCCGGCTTCTAAGTTGATCAACGCGGGCACGTCGGCCAGCGGCGCAAGCGTCTCGTCGGTCACGTCGGAGGATGCGATATTGATCCGGCGTAGTGTCCGCGATCGAGCCAAGTAGTGCAGTCCGTCGGCCACTTTCAAGCCGCTAAGCATGAGATCAGTCAGTTGCGGAATTTTGGCCACCTGTTCGAGGCCGGCCCCGGTCACGCGGGTGTAGGAAAGCGTTAGAACTTTGAGTGCCGGCAAAGAGGCCAAAGCCTTCAATCCGGCATTGGTAACATTCGCGCCATAAAGACTCAGTTCGTAAAGTCGATCTTGATCTCGCAATAATTCCAGTCCGTTGTCAGTAACGGCAGTATTACCAAGATCCAATGACTCGAATCGAAGTTTCATTAAATGACGCAGGCCTGCATCGGAGACCGAGGTCCCGTTTAATCGCAACGCGCGCAAATTGGGGAACTTCGCGAGTTCGAGTGAACCGTCGTCGTCGATCAGTGTCCGGTCGAGCGTCAGTCGTTTCAATTGAATGGATGATTGTAGATTCTGCAGGCCGCGACCCTCGATACTCGTGATCGCCAAATTGAGTTCCGCTAGCGCCTTTAATCCGACCAGGTTTTTCAGATCGTCATCCACGATCGCGCGATCGGAACGATTTTGCAAAGCAGCGCTGACAATTTGAAAATTCCCGGGCAGATCGGTCGCTTTGCGTATTGCGACTGTTTGCGAACCCGTATTTACGGTCATCGACCCGCCGACGCTCAATATCCATTCGGCGGCCCGGCGGTCGGCTGTCTTTTCGAGGACCGCCGGCGGAGGCTCAACCGGTTTCTCGATCGCCGGTTCGGTGATCTTTTCGGTTGACGGCGCGACGAGTTTTGCCACCCGCTGGATCGTCACAATCGCCTCGCCGCCGCGGGACATTTCCACTCGGTCGGCGCTTAATTTCGCATCGTTGCTCTTTCCTTTTAAGGCAAGCTCATACTTGCCCGAACGCAGTCGCACTTCCGAGCCGCTTTGCAGATCGACGACCGTTACTTCATTGCCGCCTTGCGACACGACCACTTGCACGTCGTCGACCGTGGTTTCGATCTTCAACCGGCCCTTGTCGGTCTGGATGTAAAAAATCGCGGCGAGCAACACAACCGTCGCGGCGGCGGCTACAAAAACGGGCCAGCGCCGGCGAATAAACGCAGCACCGCGCGAAGGCTGACGCGCCAGGACCGGTTCGTCGTTGAGCCAGCGCCGCAGATCGGCCGCGAACTCGCCTGCCGAGGCATAGCGATGCGCCGGCCGCTTTTCCATCGCCTTCAAGCAAATCGATTCGAGGTCTTGCGGAATGTCGCGGCGCAAGGTTCGCGGGCGGGGTGGTGGCTGACCGATGACTTTGACGATCACGTCGTGCGTTGTCCCCTCGAACGGTCGCCGGCCGGTGATTAACTCATATAACACCACACCGAGGCTGTACTGATCGCTGGCTGGACCAATGCCCTGCGTGTTTTCGCTGGCCGCCTCAGGCGACATGTAGGCAGGCGAACCCAGCAAGTTCCCTTCGCGGGTCAATGCGGCATCTGAATTACGCCGGGCCAGACCGAAGTCGCTCAGTTTGGCTTCATCGTCGGTGTTGATCAGAATGTTAGCCGGCTTAATGTCGCGGTGCACCACGCCGCGCGCGTGGGCATAGGCCAGCGCTTCGGCCAAATCATGAACCCATTGCACGGCGCGGCGCAGCTCGGGACGTCCTTTGGACAATCGGTCGGCCAGGGAAAGCCCGTCGACATATTCGCAGACCAGCGCCGGTTGTGGTTCTTGCAGGACTTCGAAGACCGCCACGATATGTGCGTGGCGCAATGCGGCGGCCGAGCGGGCTTCGCGTAGGAAGCGCGCGAGCGACGGCTCGTCAATAAGCTGCGTTTTTGGGACCTTGATCGCCACCATCCGATCTAGCACCGGATCGTGTGCACGATACACGGTCCCGGCCATCCCCTCGCCGAGAATCGCCTGGAGTTGAAAACGGCCAATCGCCTTGATCGAGCGAGATGGCTTAACAATGGGCGGCTGGTTAGAGAGCTGCGGAGTTTCGCGCGCAGCGCGTTGGCTGAGCGTTTCGAGAGCCTCGCCGCTAGCAGTGTTGATTGCGTTGCCACAATTCGCGCATGTAGTTGCAGCGCTCGGCTCATCGAGTCGGGCGACCACTCCACACTTCGGGCAGCGTGTTTCAACCAGCATGGTAAGGCTCGTGGGTTCAGCAAAACGCTATAGAACGTTGCATCAACGCCAAAGTTATAGCTACTTTTCGATAACTGCGGGGCCGAGGTTGGTGAATGTGATCTCGTGAATGCGAAAGTGACAATTATATCCGCCGACAAATAACCCATGAAAATTTGGTAAGTTACGCTCAAGAGGACTTCGGGATAGCCGTTTCGGATCGCCTTCCCAATCAATCAGTTTTTCACCATCGCAAGTACAGCGGACGCCGCTTGGTGTGATTGTGTAGATAAGTTTCGTGCGCTTTCCCACCGGCAAGACGTTAGGTAATCGGCGCGCGGTCTCATTCTCAGGTGCCTGACGTTGGTCGAGAAGATGAATTCCACTGGTTCCCAACGTGCCGTTGTTCCAGGAATCGGTGACGACAAAACTCCGCGATTCGTTAACGACGAACCCCAGATCGAAAGCTTGGGCTCCAGCGAGAGGTAATCGTTCGACGAGGATTGATACTTCATATCGCTCTACTGGCTTGATGGGTAGGGCCATCCGGCAGACTCCCG
>JAYTAU010000312.1:0-1608 GCA_043737375.1 Planctomycetia bacterium | reverse complement strand
CTGGGGACCGGAGCGAATTCAAACCGGCTGGTGGCGTGGTCGATATATTCGCCGCGACTATTACCGGATCGAAAGCGCCGATGGTCGCCGGTTCTGGGTTTTTCGCCGCTTGTCCGACGGAAAATGGTTTCTGCATGGAGTGTTCGATTGAATCATGCCCGACCAACCGGAAAACAAACGCCGCCGCATCGATGCTGCTACACCCGCTTCACCAGCCGCAATCGGCTATGCCGAGTTGCATTGCAAAACCAACTTTTCATTCCTCGAAGGAGCTTCGCACCCCGATGAACTGGTGTGCCGCGCGGCCGAACTGGGGTATGCGGCCTTGGCGATTACCGACCGCAATAGCTTGGCCGGCGTCGTGCGCGCGCATGGGGCGGCCAAGCAGTTGGGTTTCAAACTGTTGATCGGCGCCGAGATTACTCCGATCGACGGGCCGGCCGTCGCGCTGATTGCCACCGATCGCAAGTCATATGGTCGTCTCTCGCGGCTGATCACTTGCGGACGCCAGAATGCTCCTAAGGGAGAATGCCGGCTGCATGTAGATGATATCGCGCACTATGCGAAGGGTCTGATTGCCGGAATCGTCGATCAGCAAGCCACACCTTTCGATCTGGCCCGTTATCGAGAAATCTTTGCCGACCGCTGTTACCTATTCGCCGAGCTACATCGCGGCCCCAACGATGCACGCCATTTAGAAAATTTATTATGCTTGTCGCGGAGTACCGACATTCCGCTGGTCGCCGCCGGGGGAGCGCATTTTCATCATCCTAGCCGCCAGCCGTTAGCGGATGTGTTGACCTCGATTCGCGCCGGATGCACGATATCCGAAGCGGGTGAATTGCTGTTCCCGAATGCCGAACGGCATTTGAAATCACCACAACGGCTTCGTGAGTTGTTTAGCGCCGCCCCGGATGCGATCGCTCGCACGATCGAGATTGCCCAGCGCTGTACGTTTTCGCTGGACGAGCTGCGCTACGAGTATCCTGAAGAGTTGGCCCCACGCGGGCAAACTGCTTTGGAATATCTGACCCAGCTGACTTGGGAAGGGGCATACGGTCGTTATCCCACTGGCATTCCCGACAAAGTTCGGCAACTTGTCGAGCATGAGTTGTCGCTGATCGCCGAATTGCATTACGAAGCGTATTTTCTCACGGTCTGGGATTTGGTTCGCTTCGCACGCTCCCAGGATATTCTGTGTCAAGGGCGCGGTTCGGCCGCCAACTCGGCCGTCTGCTATTGCTTGGGGGTCACATCGGTTGATCCCGAGCGGTTGGATGTACTGTTCGAGCGGTTCATTTCCAAAGAGCGTAACGAAGCGCCCGATATTGATGTCGATTTCGAGCATGAGCGGCGCGAAGAAGTTTTGCAGTACGTCTATGAAAAGTATGGCCGCGAACGCGCGGGCATGACGGCCGAGGTCATTTGCTATCGACCCCGCTCGGCGGTACGCGATGTAGGCAAGGCGTTGGGACTGTCGCTCGATCGTGTTGACAAGCTCGCCAAAACGATCGACAGCTACCGTACCGACGCGCTGGATAAGCGTTGCCAAATGGCGGGGTTGGATCCCGACTCGCCGATCGGAAAGCAATTGTTGGGACTGGTCGG
>JAYTAU010000311.1:0-10437 GCA_043737375.1 Planctomycetia bacterium | reverse complement strand
ACTTCAAGAATATCTATGTGAGGGAATTGAAGTGAATGGCGGGGATGACCGGTTTCAATTGCAGTTCGGCTTTGGAAGGATATTCTTGGTCACCGCGACGTGTGCGGGCTGGTTCGCACTGTTAAATCGTTGCGACGCTGTGATGCTCCGCGAGTTCGACATCCTCTGGCTATATGGCTCGGTGCCGGCAGCGTGGCTGTCTTATTTCATGACTCGTATCGCCAACCCGATCGACGATCTATACCGAACCGGTTGGAAGCGATACCTGGGTGCGACTTTACTGTTTGTCGGGTCGTTCATGAACCTGTTGAGTATGGCAGTTGTTTCGCTTGGCATCATGCTTGTTTTGGACACGGCGTTTCGCTGATCCGCGACAATCAAATTCGCCACTCTTTAGCAATGCCGTTCGTTCGACGAACGACAATGCTCGTTCGCTCTGCAGTTGCGTCATGCTGAAACGAGACAGGCAACACTTCGCTCTTCAATATCGCTTGATCGGCTGCGCCGGACTTACCGATGCTCGTCAACTGATCGTCGCGCAAGCGAAGTAACTCTAGCTGCTTCGTATCTCGATCCACGACCAGCAATTCGCGCACGCCGATCTTCGAGTAAAACGGCAACTTCTGCGGCCAGCGGTCGCCAGGCGATGCCACTTCGACGATTAAGTCGGGACCGCCGACGATTGCGGCGCCAACAATTTTCGCTCGACTCTCGTTCAGCACGACAACGACGTCGGGACAACGATAGTTGAAGGTCCAGTCCTCGATCTGGTCGGTAACATTGGCCCCTGGAAGAACTCTGCCAAGTTTGTCGGCAACGACAACCTCGTTAAAAATCACGGACAGTTGAAACAGTATATGTTGATGCTCGGGACTTGCTATCGGACTCATAACGTAGGTGCCCTCCCAGACTTCGTCGTACAAATCAATGCCACAACGTCTGCGTTCTTCAAGCAGCCGCCCTTGAGTGTAGGGATCTAAAACCAAAATTGACTGGTTGACTGGAAAATCGATCGTTGACATACATCGGTCCTCATAAATGAGAATTGCTGCTGCCATTCTACTCGGCCGCCCAGCCCGAACCAACGGGTCATTTGACACACCTCTGGCGCTACCCCAGAATTCAGTAGTTTTGCCATACTTCACTTGCATGTTCAGCCACAGAATCGCACGATATGTCGCAATCGGATGCCAAGACGTCGCCGCTTAATCCAGCCCAGTCCAATTCCGGCCAGCTCGATACGGTCATGCACGAGACGCGGCTGTTCGCGCCCAGCGCCGAGTTCTCGGCCAACGCGCGCATCAAAACGCTGGCCGAGTACGAGCAGATGTGGAACGACGCGGCGGCGGATATCGAAACGTTCTGGGGCAATTTGGCCGGCGAATTGCATTGGTTTAAACCGTTTGAACAAGTACTCAATTGGCAAGAGCCGTTTGCCGAGTGGTTTGTCGGCGGGCAAACCAACGCTTCGTACAATTGCCTCGATGTGCATCTAAGTACGTGGCGGGCCAACAAGGCCGCCATCATCTGGGAAGGCGAGCCGGGCGACACACGCACACTCACGTATCAGCAGCTGCATCGCGAAGTCTGCAAGTTCGCGAACGTGCTCACGGGACTCGGCATCGCCACCGGTGATGTGGTCTCGATCTACATGCCCCTAGTGCCCGAGCTGGTGATCGCCATGTTGGCGTGTGCGCGAATTGGCGCGGTGCACTCGGTGATCTTTGGCGGATTTTCGAGCGAAGCGATCGCCGACCGCAATAACGACGCCGGGGCGAAGCTGGTGATCACCGCGGACATCGGCTGGCGGCGTGGACAGTCGATTCCGCTCAAGAGTAACGTCGATGTCGCGCTGGCCAAATCGCCGACCGTGCAGACTTGCATCGTCTTCAAGCGCGGCGTCAATCCCACGCAAATGCATCAGGGGAGAGACCACTGGTGGCACGACCTGATGTGCGAAGCCTCGCACGATTGTCCCGCTACGGCGCTCGACAGCGAAACGCCGCTGTTCATACTGTATACCAGCGGCTCGACCGGCAAACCCAAGGGCATCAAGCACACGACGGCGGGCTACAGCTTGTTCGCCAAGAAAACTTTCGAATGGGTGTTCGACTATCGCGATACCGATGTGTATTGGTGTACGGCCGATTGCGGTTGGATTACCGGGCATACCTATGTCACGTACGGTCCGCTGTCGGCCGGGGCAACGATGCTGATGTACGAGGGCGCGCCCAACTGGCCCAATGAGGGGCGATTCTGGGAGCTGATCGAAAAGTATCGCGTCTCGGTTTTTTACACCGCGCCCACTGCCATTCGTTCGTTCATAAAGTGGGGCGACCAATGGGTCGACGGTCGAGACTTGAGCAGCTTGCGGTTGTTGGGCACCGTGGGAGAAGGGATCAATCCCGAATCGTGGATGTGGTACCACAAAAAGATCGGCGGCGAGCGCTGCCCGATTGTCGATACTTGGTGGCAGACCGAAACCGGCGGGATCATGATGACGCCAATGCCCGGCGCCATCGCCACGAAACCCGGAAGTTGCACCAAGCCGCTGCCAGGCATTGTGCCGGCGATTGTCGACTCGCATGGTCAGCCCGTTCCTCCCGGCCAAGGCGGCTGGCTGGTGATGACCAAGCCCTGGCCCGGAATGCTGCGCGGCATTTGGAATGACGATGCCCGCTACGCCGAGCAGTATTGGAGCAAAGTGCCGCACATGTACTTGGCCGGCGACAACGCCCGGCAAGATGCCGACGGCTATTACTGGATCATGGGCCGTATCGATGACGTGCTGAACGTCGCCGGTCACCGGCTCAGCACGATCGAAATCGAAAGCGCGTTGGTCAGCCATCCGGCCGTGGCCGAAGCCGCCGCGGTAGGCCGGCCGCACGACGTGAAGGGCGAAGCGGTGGCGGTGTTTGTAACACTCAAAAGCGGCACGCCCGATGATGCGCTGCGCGACGAACTGCGCAAGCATGTGCGAAAGGAAATCGGCGCATTGGCGGTGCCGGATGACATTCGCTTTACGGCGGCCTTGCCGAAGACACGCAGCGGCAAGATCATGCGCCGGCTATTGCGCGACATTGCCAGTGGCAAGGAGACGGTGGGCGATACGACGACGCTGGAGGATCTCAGTATTTTGGCGAAGCTGCGAAGTGATGAGGAGTGAGGGGCGGGCAGCGAGGCTGGAGGCTTGGGGTGTGAGGCTTGAGAGTCGGGGTGGCACTGACAAACTCTCAGGCTTGTCAGTGGTTCAATATTTACACTTGCGCCACCTGCCCGCGTTTCACGTTCTTCTCGGTCGAGTTTCAGAACGCTACTATGGACGATAATCCCTACCAACCGCCGCAAGTTTCGTCCGACAACCCGGAACCAATGCCGGTCGTCGTTCAACACTCCAACCAAGTTCGCTACATCGGGCTGTTCTTCTTCTACGTTTTTCTCGTCGTGCCGATGGCCGTAGCGATCCTGGCCTATTTACGTCGTTAAATCGGGTCATCACTCCGGTTTGACCACCCTTCACAATTCTGGTAAATTGTGGGGCTTCACAATGTGTGAGGCTGCGCATTGCAAGCGGTCTGCAATTGCGATGGGTTCCGTCCGCGACTAGTAGTGTCGCCCGATCTCCCCATTCTACGACCGTCGGTTTCTCATGAACGCCGGACGTCCACCCCAACCGGGGCGGAACTTAGCCGGTGTGCCAAGTTTTTAAGGAGTTGTTGTGGCTAATATTACCGCCAAAGAGTTGATCGAAGCCGGCGTCCACTTCGGGCATCGTGCCAGTCGCTGGAACCCCAAAATGCGTCCGTATATCCACGGTCGCCGCAATCTGATTCATATCATCGACATTAAAGAGACCCTCCGCGGGCTGTTGCGTGCCAAAAAGTATCTCAAGCAGGTTGCCGCCAACAACGGACTGATTCTGTTTGTCGGCACCAAGCGGCAGGCCCAAGAGACCCTCGAACGCGAATGCCTCCGTTGCTTTCAGCCGTTTGCCGCCGATCGTTGGTTGGGTGGCACGCTGACCAATTTTCGCACGATTCGCAGCCGTTTGACCCGCCTCGAAGAACTCGAAAAACTGATGGGCAACGAGGTCGAGTTCGACGCCTACTCCAAGAAAATGCAGGCCGCGCTGAAGCGCGAACATCGCAAGATGTTTCGCAACTTGAACGGCATTCGCACGATGAACCGCCTGCCCGAGTGCATGGTGATCGTCGATCCCAAGAAAGAAAAGAACGCCGTCAGCGAGGCCCGTAAGTTGGGCGTGACCATCGTGTCGCTGATCGATACCGATTGCGACCCCGATGTGGTCGATCTGCCGATTCCAGGCAACGACGATAGCATTCGCTCGATCGAGTTGATCATTCAGCAATTGGCCGATGCGGTGCTTGAAGGCAAGACCGAGAGTGCTACCAAGCAAATGGAACGTGCCGAAGGCGCGACCCCGGTCGGACGGTAATCGAAGCCGCACTCTGACACATTTTTTGCACCACAGAGTCACAGAGTACACCGAGAAAGGCAAAGGATTTAGGGATCGGAGAGTAGGGATCAGGGAACGAAAGTATGCCAGACATTTTCATTCTCCACTCCCCATTCCGATTTCCCCATTTCTTCTCCGTGTCCTCAGTGACTCTGTGGTGCTTCCCTGCTTCTTTCAGATCACAAATACCGAGCGTTAACGGAGCATAGTTATGGCTGAAATTACCGCGGCGGCCGTCAAATCGCTACGCGAAAAGACCGGGCTGCCGATGATGGACTGCAAAAAGGCGCTCACCGAAGCCGGCGGTGACGAAGATGCAGCCGTTCGCGCGCTGCGCGAGGCCGGCATCAAAACGCAGCTAACACGTTTGGGCCGCGAAACCGGGGTCGGCCGGATTGCCGTCCATATCGAACCAGGCAAGTCGGGTGCGATGGTCGAGCTGCAATGTGAGAGCCCGTCGGTCGCCAACCATGCCGAATTCAAACAGTTCGCCAACGATTTGGCCAAGCAGCTGGCGACCGGCAAGGGTGCCGCGACCGGCGAAGAACTGCTGGCGCAACCGTCGCCATCAGTTACCGGCAAGACGCTCGGCGAAGTCAAGGACGATATGTTTAATCGGATGCGTGAAGTTTTCAATATCGGTCGGCTGGCTCGTATCGACGGTTCAGCCGGCGGTTACGCCCATCACGACGGCTCGATCGCGGCCCTGGTCGAAGTGACCGGCGGTACCGCCGATGCAGCCAAGGACGTTGCCATGCACGTGGTCGCCAGTAACCCCGGCGCTGTGTCGAAGGAAGACCTCGATCCGGCCGTGGTACAAAAAGAGCGCGAAATCCTCACCGAAGCGGCCCGGCAAGAAGGCAAGCCCGAGAACATCATTGCGAAGATGATCGAAGGCCGCTTGCGCAACTTTTACGCCGAGCGCGTGCTGAACGAACAACCGTTCGTGAAAGACGACAAGAAGACCGTCGCCCAATACGCCAAGGACGCCGGCATGACGGTTAAGCGGTTCGTCCGCTGGCAGATGGGGAAGTAAGGAGCGAGGATTGATTAGCGAGCATTCAACATTTAGCCCCCGGTGAATACACCGGGGGTTTGTTTTGCGCTGCATAATAAGCCCGATTACCAACCGCGACAATTCGCCCATTGTGCGTTAGAATAGCTGGCATCCCTCCAGACTTCGATCAGGAATCGACTCATGTCCCACGACGCTACCAATGAATCCGCCGCCGCGGACCCCGATCAGAAACACCGGCGCGTGGTCCTCAAGCTCTCGGGTGCCAGCTTCACGCGTCCCGGCGAGCGGGGCATCAGCATGGAAGAGGTCGTTCATATCGCGCGGCAGACGGTTCGCGCCGCACAGCGTGGCGTGCAAATCGCTATTGTCATCGGCGGCGGAAACATCCTGCGTGGCGCACAATTCAAAAGCGGTAACTCCAGCATCCAAGAAGCCACGGCCCACTACATGGGCATGTTGGCCACGGTCATCAACGGGCTGGCCCTGCAAGACGCGCTGGAATCGTTGGGTTGCGAAACCCGGCTGCTGACCGCAATTCGCATGGATGGCGTCGCCGAGCCGTATATCCGCCGCCGTGCGCGCCGTCACTTGGAAAAAGGCCGCATCGTGATCTTGGCCGCGGGCACCGGTAGCCCGTTTGTTACCACCGACACTGCCGCCGCGCAGCGGGCGCTCGAACTTGAAGCGGACATTCTGCTCAAGGCCACACGCGTTGACGGGGTGTTTAGCGACGACCCCGAGAAGAATCCGCACGCGGTGCTGTATACCGACTTGCATTACAATGCCCTGCGCGAACAAAATTTGCGAGTGATGGATACCACGGCCATCGCACAGTGCATGGAACACGACATGCCGATCCTGGTGTTCAACTATCGCAAAGAGCGGAACATTGAGCGGGCGGTCGCCGGCGAAAAAGTCGGCACGCTGATTAGCAGCCAACGGGAAGAGGCAATGACTAAATGACGTTATCCTAACCCGAAGCGTCAGCGAGGATCGACTGAATATTGCACGGCAATTCCTCGCTGACGCTTCGGGTAAGGATGGGGCTTCTAAATTTAGTGAGTAAATGTGAATTCCGAATGACTAAGGCCGAATGACCAATGCCGGCGCGTCAAACCTTGGTCATTCGGGTTTCGTCATTCGGCATTCTGTGAAAACGTTTGAACTTCATACCGAGATTTCCACTCATGGCCGCCGACGATATTTTGCTCGAAAGTGAAGACCGCATGGAAAAGGCGGTCGGCGTGTTCAAACATGCCATGCAAGGCATACGCACCGGCCGCGCGAACCCCGGCTTGGTCGATTCGCTGCGGGTTGAAGTCTACGGCTCGCCGACGCCGATCAAGGCGCTAGCACAAGTCGGCGCGCCCGAGCCGACGCAAATCGTTATCCGCCCGTTCGACCCCGGCACGATTAAGGATATTGAAAAGGCGATTCGTGCTAGCGACCTGGGTCTTAATCCTCAGAGCGACGGTCGCGTGATTCGCCTGAACATCCCGCCCCTTTCGACTGACGTCCGCCGCAAGCTGGTAGCACGCATCAAAGACCTGGCCGAAGAAGCGAAAGTCTCGATCCGCAATGTCCGCCGCGACGGCAACAAGGAAGCCGATACCGCGCAAAAAGATAAAACCCTCACCGAGGACGACCGCGACGCGCTCAAGGAAGAGATCCAAGAGTTGACCAAAAAGTACGAGAACATCGTCGCGGCACTAGCGAGTGCCAAAGAGACCGAGGTCATGGATAATTAGTGGGGCCGCGATTTTTGGGGTGCCATGCCCACGGCTTGCGTGGACATGCAGGAATGCGGCAAGAATGCGAACTGCGATGCATTTACCACCGTGACGGTCATGCCCACTCAGGGCAGTGGGCATGGCACCCGGCGGCGTTTGCCTTCGCTAGATCCTCACCGCTCATCCCTCGCTGCCCACTGCTCGCCCCTTCTCCAACTCATCTTGACCCTGTCGGGCCGACGGTTCTATACTCCCGCCCCCAGCCGGTAGTTCTGCGCTTGCGGAGGTCGTAATGGATCGACCGCTGAGCAAAACATACCGTCGATTCATCGATCAATCTTTGTCCGGTTTACGGAGAAGCCGTCATGTCCGAGCAGGAAGCTCAAATCGTCACCCCGTTTGCACGCTGGATCTCGTCCGCACGTTGGATCGCCCTCAAGCGCCGCTTACCGGTTTTGATCGGTGCGATTGCCGTCGTCCTGGCGTGCATCGTCATTAAGAATATCGGCGGCCGGCCCGAGGCGGATGCTCAGCCGGCGGGTGCCCCCAAGCAATCTCCGAAATCCGCGGCCCGACCGGTGAGCGCTCCCCAGGCCGACCCGCAAATTGTCGCCGTGGTGAATGGTGAAGAGATTCAGCGCCAGGAATTGGGCCGCGAATGCATGAGCGTGTATGGCAAAGAAGTGCTCGAAAGTCTGGTCAATAAACAACTGATCATGCGGCACTGCCAACAGCACCAGGTCATCGTTTCATCCAAGGATGTCAACGACGAAATCGACCGCATGGCGCGCAAGTTCGGTATCACGACCGACGAGTACCTGAAGATGCTCAAACAAGAGCGCGGCATCAAACACGAGCAGTATGCCGGCGATATCGTTTGGCCGATGCTCGCGTTGCGACGCTTGGCGAAAGAAAAAATCGTGCCGACCAAAGCCGAGGTCGATCAGGCATTTCAATCGCAATACGGCGAGGCCGTCAAGGCGCGTCTGATCGTGTTGGACAATGCCCAACTCGCCGGCAAGGTCCATGCCCAAGCCGTGGCCAATCCGGTTGATTTCGGCGCGCTGGCCAAGAAGTATTCCAAAGATCCCAGCGCCAGCATGAACGGCCTGGTGCAACCGATTCGCCGGTTTATGGGCCACATCGAGATCGAAAAAGCCGCGTTTGCCTTGCACGACGGTGACGTGTCGCCGATCGTTGCGGTCGCTTTCCAAGCAGGCGCCAAAGATGCGGCGCCCACACAGTATGTCATTCTGAAATGCGAAGGTCGCATGGAACCGATGGCGGTCAATCGCGCGCTCGTCGAAGAGCGTTTGAAGGAATCGATCGTCGAGCGTAAACTGCGAACCGCGGCGGCAGAGATCTTCGAGGAACTGCAACGTCAGACCAAGATTCTCAACGTTTACAATAACCCCGAACTGCGCCAACAAATGCCAGGCGTGGTCGCCATGCTCAACGAACAAAAGATCACGGTTCTTGAACTCTCCAACGAGTGCGTCAAGCGTCACGGCGTCGAAGTTCTCGAAGGCACTATCAGTCGCCGGCTACTCGAACAGGCTTTGCGACGCGAAAACCTGACCGTTGCTCAAGAAGACATGGACGCCGAAGTCGGTCGTGCGGCACTTGCCATGGGCCAGCACACCGAAGACGGACAGCCGAACGTCAAAGCTTGGCTGAAGATCGTCACTGAGCAGCAAAATTTGCCGCTCGATGTTTATTTGCGTGATTCGGTTTGGCCGTCGGTTGCGCTCAAACTGCTTACGCCCGAAATCAAAATCACCGACGAAGATTTGCGCAAGGGCTACGAAGCCAACTATGGGCAACGGGTCAAATGCCGCGCGATCGTATTGAACAACCAGCGCAAAGCCCAAGAGGTTTGGCAAATGGCCCGCGAGAAACCGACCGCCGATCATTTTGGCAAGCTGGCCGAGGAGTACTCGGTCGAAGCGGCCAGCAAGGCGCTGCTGGGCAAAGTGCCGCCGATTCAAAAACATGGCGGTCAGCCGCTCTTGGAAAAAGAAGCGTTCACGCTCAAGCCGGGCGAATTGTCCAGCATCATTCAGGTGACCGACAAGTACATTATTTTGATGTGCGAAGGATACACCGAGCCGACCAAGGTCGGCTTCGAGGAAGTCAAGCAGGACATCTTCAACGACATTCACGAGAAGAAACAACGCTTGGCCATGGCCGAGCGGTTTACGCAGCTTAAAGAGTCGGCGCAAATCGACAACCTGTTGGCAGGCACGGTACAGTCGCCCAATAAAAAGGCCTCGGCCACTGGCGAAGTAAAAACAGCTCCGGCCCGAGCGGGCGCGGTAACCGCTCCGGCGAATGCGCCACAGTCGAAGAGCCAGCCACGGGCCGCTGCGATGCCGCAAAAATCCGGCGTTCGCTGAGGGCAGGGCCATTCGACGTTTCGAGCAAAGGGCAAAACGGCCGGGGTCAACCCGGCCGCTCGCTTGCGCTATCGCCCATTCCCGCCGGTCGCGGAGATAGTGTATTCTTAAAGCGTGGTCATCCATCGCGCACGCCAGAGTTCCCCTCACATTGAACTCATGGGGCAACGCGACCGATGGTCGCGGCTTTACAGGATAATGCTGCTCACGTCCGTGCGAACTTATTCATTCGATACTCTTCCTTAGTCATTGCTCATTTGTCCTTCGTAATTCGTAATTCGCCATGCAGACCGACAATCCACGCGACGACAACCGGCCCTTCAAAATCGACTTGGCCGATCGTGTCAAACGCCTGCCTCCGTATTTGTTTGCCCGCATCAACGCGGTCAAGTATCAGAAGCGCCGCGCGGGTGACGACGTCATCGATCTGGGGATGGGCAATCCGTCGGACCCGCCCGAAGACTTGGTCGTCGAAAAACTAATGGAGGCCGCCAAAGATCCCAAAAATCACGGCTACTCCAAAGCCCTGGGCATTCAAAACCTGCGCCGCGAAGTAGCTGCCAAATATCTCAAAAAATACGGAGTGCATTTGGACCCCGAGAGCGAGACGATCGTCTGTCTGGGTAGCAAAGAAGGCTTCAGCCACCTGTGCCTGGCGCTGATCGGCCCGGGCGATACGGCAATTGTTCCTGCGCCGTACTTCCCGGTGCATGTATATGCCGTGGCGTTGGCGGCCGGCAACGCCATTTCGCTGGAAGTCGCCGATACCGAAAAATACCTGTCGAATATCGCCTACACCTGTCAGCATCTGTATCC